>NZ_VRVH01000354.1:0-4268 GCF_008040095.1 Methylobacterium sp. WL6
GCGAGGGCCAGCGCGCGGATCACCCGCGCCCGCGCGCGCCAATCGCCGAAGCTGAGACCGGTCTCCTGGCGGAACCCGCGGGTCAGCGTGCGCCGGCTCGCGCCCGCGCGCGTCGCCCAGGCATCGAGGTCGTCGGCCGAGCCCGGATCCTCGATCAGCCCGAGGCAGACCCGGCGCAGGCGCGCGTCGCGCGGCAGCGGAAGCGCCAGCGGCGTCTCCGGGGCCCGGCCGATCTCGTCGAGGACCAGGGCGGCGAGATGCCCGCCGCGGCCGGCCTCGTCGTAGAGCACCGGCTCCTCGGCGAGCGCCGCCAGCGCCGCGACGAGGAGCGGCGACACCGCGATCACCCGGCAGCGATCCGGGACGGCGAAGGCGCGCGGATCGAGATAGGCCGAGCACATCGCCACCGCCCCGTGCATCGCGACCGCCTGCGGCAGCCGCGGCGGGATCAGCAGCGCGTGCCCCTCGGGCACGACCCAGGTGCCGTCGTCGGCCGAGGCCATCATCAACCCGGCGGTGGCGTAGAGCAGCTGTGCGCGCGGGTGGAAGTGCCGGTCGGTCCGGCTCGCGGCGGCGAAGGCCTTGGGCATCACCGCGACCGACCGGGGCACGTCCTGGTAGTCGGCGGCATCGGTCGAGCGCGGCGGCATGGCCCATCCTCGCAAAGGGTCGCTCCCCGCCCGCGCATGCACGGGCGCGTCGAAGAATGGCCCGGGAGCGTACATTTGCGGCCCGACACCGTCCATCGGGTCAGGGTATGAGGCGGCGGTCCCGAAGGATACGCCGTGATGAGCCCGGACGATCTCTCCAGCCGCACCCTGCGCTTCGTCAACGTGGCGCACGCCCTCGACCACTTCGTGCTGCTGATCTACCCGACCGCGGTGATCGCCATCGCGAGCCAGACCGGCCTCGGCTACGGCGAGCTGATCGGGCTCGCGACCGGCGCCTTCGTCGCCTTCGGGCTGTGCTCGCTGCCGATGGGCTCGCTTGCCGACCGTTTCGGGCGGCGCAACATGCTCGCGGTGTTCTTCTTCGGCTACGGGCTGTCCTGCCTCGGGGTCGCCAGCGCCGCGACGCCGACCGCGTTCGCGATCTGGCTGTGCGTGCTCGGCCTCGCCTCGGCGATCTACCACCCGGTCGGCTCGACCATGCTGGTCACCCACGCGCGGCGCCTCGGGCACGACCTCGGCATCAACGGGGTCTGGGGCAATTTCGGCGCCGCCAGCGCCTCGGGCGCGACGGCGCTGCTCGCCACGACGCTCGGCTGGCAGGCCGCCTTCGTGGTGCCCGGCCTCGTGTGCCTCGCCTGCGGCACCGCCTTCGTCGCGATGGTGCCGGGGGACGGGGACGGCGAGGCGCGCAAGGCCGGCGGGGCGGCAATCATCCCGGTGACGCGGCCGATGGCGCTTCTGGCGATGTTCGGCGTGGCGATCTTCGCCGGCGGCATCACCTTCAACGTCACCACGATCTCGCTGCCGAAGGTGATCGACGAGGGCGTCGGGCAGGCCCTGTCGCTGACCCTGATCGGCTCGATCGCCACCGCGGTCTTCGTCTTCGGCGCGCTGACCCAGCTGCTGATGGGCCGCCTCGTCGACCGCTTCGGCCTGCCGAGCCTGTTCCTCGGCCTGTCGGTGCTGCAGCCGCTCGGCCTCGGCCTCGCGGCGGCGTCCTCCGGCCCCCTGTTGCTGCTCGGGCTGGTGCTGGCGATCGCCGCGATCTACGGGCAGGTCGTCATCAACGACGCGATGATCGCGCGCTACGTCCCGGCGCACCAGCGCGCGAAGGCCTACAGCCTGCGCTACTTCGTGGGCTTCACCGCGAGCGGCTTCGTGGTGCCCCTGATCGCCCTGCTGCACGACCGTGGCGGCTTCGGCCTCGTGCTCGGGACGGCGGCGGCCTTCGGCGGCCTGATCTGGGTCGCCGCGTTCGGGTTCTACCGGCTGGTGCGGAGCGACGCGCAGCCCGTTCTCGCCGCCGCCGCGTAGCGGCTGCGGGCGCCGTCGAAACCTGTTACGCCGAACCTCGTGCCAGCCCTCTCCCTCGTCATCCGCCCCGAGAACCGCGACGATGGCGACGCCATCGAGCGTCTGCACGCCCGCGCCTTCGGGCCCGGGCGCTACGCGCGCACCGCGTTCCGGCTGCGCGAGGGCTCGGCGCACCGGGCCGACCTCAGCGTCACGGCCTCGGTCGGCAGCTTCCTCGTCGGATCGGTGCGGATGGCGCCGGTGACGGCCGGCGGCACCGGCTTCCTCGCGCTGGGGCCGCTCGCCGTCGATCCGAGCTTCTCCGGGCGCGGCGTCGGCACGGCGCTGATGCGGGCGAGCCTCGCCGCGGCGACGTCGGCCGGTGAGGGCCTGGTGATCCTGGTCGGCGACGCGCAGTTCTATGCCCGGTTCGGGTTCTCGCCGGTGCCGGCCGAGCATCTGGTCCTGCCCGGCCCGGTCGACCCGGCCCGCTTCCTCGCCCTCGAGCTGAAGCCGGGCTTCCTCGCCACGGCCCGCGGGGCGGTCGCGGCGATCCGCACCGGCTGAAGCCTCGCTCAGAGCCGCGCGATGTAGGCGGCGAGGTCGGCGATCTCGTCGTCCTTCAGCGTCTGTGCGACCTCGTTCATCGCCGGGTCGTAGCCGGGCCGGGCGTTCGAGCGATACGCCGTGAGCGCCGCCTTGAGGTAGTCTTCACGCTGGCCGCGGATGCGCGGGAGCGCGTCGCGCCCCGTCAGCTCGGCCCCGTGGCAGGACTTGCACTGGTGCTTGGACACCAGCGCCTGCGCCCGCGCGAGGAGTGCCGGATCGGGCGGGCCGCCGGCAGGGACCGGCGCGGGCAGGGCGCCCACCGCGTCGGCGAAGCCGCGCAGGTCGTCGTCGGACAAAGCCGACGCCATGTCGTTCATCGGCGGCGCCTCGCGCTGCCGCTCCCGGAACTGGAACAGCTGCGTGACGACGTAGTCGGGCATCTGGCCGCCGAGCGAGGGCACCCCCTCGGTCCCGGAGGTGCCGCGCTCGCCGTGGCAGGCGAGGCAGGTCGCCAGCCGCTCCCCCAGCGGGGCGGACGTCGCCGTCCCGAGGAGGAGCGTCGCGAGGAGGAGGGCCGGGGCGATCGCGCGGCTCATTGCGCGGCGCTGATCCGGTAGATCGCACCGTTGTAGTCGTCCGAGACCAGGAGCGCCCCGTCGTCGGCCATCAGCACGTCGACGGGCCGGCCGACATACTTGTTGTCCTGCAGGAAGCCGGAGAGGAACGGCTCCACCGAGGCGACCTTGCCGTCGGAACCGAGGCGGGCCACCACCACGTCGCCGCCGAGCTTGCGCGTGCGGTTCCACGAGCCGTGCCGGGCGATGAACATTGCGTTCCTGTAGTCCGCCGGGAACATGGCGCCGGTGTAGAAGCGCAGGCCGAGCGAGGCGGTGTGGGGGCCCAGCAGCGCCGCCGGCGCCGTGAACTCGGCGCAGGAATGGCCCCAGCCGTATTCCGGATCGGTGAAGGTGCCCTGGTGGCAGTACGGGAAGCCGAAATGCTGCTTGCCCGGCTCGGTCAGCACGTTGAGCTCGTCGTTCGGGATGTCCTCCGACACCCAGTCGCGGCCGTTGTCGGTGAACCACAGCTGCTTCGTGATCGGGTTCCAGTCGAAGCCGACGGTGTTGCGCACCCCGCGGGCGATCACCTCGACGTTCTTGCCGTCGAGGTCCATCCGCCGGATCTGGGCGTGGGTGTCGGGCGGCATCGTGATGTTGCCGGGCGATCCAACCGGGACGTAGAGCTTGTCGTCGGGGCCGATGGCGATGAACTTCCAGCCGTGCGCCTCGTCCTTGGGCAGGTCGTCGTAGACCAGCACCGGCTTCGGCACCTCGTCGAGATGCGCCTCGATGCCGTCGTAGCGCCAGATCTTCGAGAGCTCGGCCACGAACAGAGATCCGTCGTGGAACGCGAGCCCGTTCGGCCGGTGCAGGCCGGTGGCGATGGTCTTGACCTCGCGCTTGCCGTCAAGCCCGACCTTCGCCGGGATCGCGTAGACCTTGCCGACCGCGCGGGTGCCGACGAAAAGAGTCCCGTCCGGGCTCTGGCGCATCGAGCGGGCGTTGGCGAGCCCGCTGGCATAGACCTCGATCTTGAAGCCGTCGGGCACCGTCAGCTTGTCGAGCGGGAGCTTACCCAGCGGCGTCGCGAGCGGCGGCCCGGAGATCGGTGCGAGCTTGGCGGCGTCCCCGCCCTCGGGGCGCCCGTAGAGGGCGGAGCCCTTGTCGACGGCAGGGGCCGCGGGGGCGGCGGCAG
>NZ_VRVH01000355.1:0-4239 GCF_008040095.1 Methylobacterium sp. WL6
GGCGTGCGCCGCGCACGGAGCCGCCCGGGCGGGCTCGGCCGCGCAGCCGGGCCAGACCGTCGGCCTGCCGGCCGGGTTTCCGCTGGCGGAGGGGCTGTACCTCATCGACACGTCGAGCTTCGGCGTGCGCGACACGCGACCCCGCGACTCGGAACTCAACGTCAACCTGCCGTCCATCATCTGGGCGACGCCGTGGCGGGTGCTGGATGCCCGGCTCCAGTTCACGGTGCTGCAGCCGGTGACCGCGACGGCGCCGAACGGCGCGCGCTACCAGAGCGGGTTCGGCCAGACCCTGCTCGCGGCCCAGCTCGCCTGGGATCTCGGCCAGCATGTCGGCGTCAGCTACCTGCTCGGCGCCTACCTGCCGAGCGACACCAAGGTGGTGATCCGGAACCCGGTGCTGCACCAGCGCTTCGCCGCGACCTACAACGGCGACGGCTGGAACCTGACGGCGCATTTCCTCTACGGGATCTTCTTCGACACCACCTCGCCCACCGGCACGTACTACCCGGACTTCCTCAACCTCGACCTGACCGCGACGAAGAAGTTCGGCAAGCTCGAGGTCGGTGCCGTCGCCTTCGGCTCCACCGACCTGCCGACCGGCCGGGCGAGCTACCAGCGTCAGGGCCAATTCGCCGTCGGCGCCCTCGTCGGCTACAATTTCGGGCCGGTGAACCTGCAGGCCTACGTCACCCGGGACGTCGCCGAGCGCAATTACGGCGGCTCCGACACCCGCGGCTGGCTGCGGGCGATCGTGCTGCTGGGCAAGCTCGACGACCATCCGGGCGACAAGCCGGACGGGCCGCAGCCCGAGCCGCTGCTCGCCAAGCGCTGACGCCGGCGCGGCCGGGGGCTTACACCGCGACGTTGTCGATCAGACGGGTCTTGCCGAGATAGGCGGCGGCGAGCACGCGAGCCGGGCCGTCGACGCGGGCGAGCGGGGCCAGCGTCGCCGCATCGCAGACGGCGAGGTACTGCACGGCGAATCCCGCGGCCTCCAGCGCGGCGATCCCGCGCGCGATGGCGGGTGCCGTCTCGCCGCCGTCCCGCGCCTGCGCCGCGATGTCGGACAGGACCGCGTGGAGCTTCGGCGCGGTCGCCCGCTCGGCCGGCGCGAGGTAGCGGTTGCGCGAGGACAGGGCGAGGCCGTCGGCCTCGCGGATCGTCGGCATGCCGTGGATCGCGACATCGAGGTCGAGGTCGGCGACCGCGCGCCGGATCACCTGCAGCTGCTGGAAATCCTTCTCGCCGAACAGGGCGGCATCCGGCCGGACCTGGTTGAGCAGCTTCGTCACCACGGTGGCCACGCCCGAGAAGTGGCCGGGGCGGAAGGCGCCGCACAGCCCCTCGGTGAGGCCGCCCACCTCGATGCGGCTCGAAAACCCCGGCGGGTACATGGCGGCCGCCTCCGGCATCCAGGCCGCGTCCGTCCCGGCCTGCGCCAGCAGGGCGAGGTCGCTCGCGGCGTCGCGCGGATAGCGGGCGAAATCCTCGCTCGGGCCGAACTGGGTCGGGTTGACGAAGACGCTCGCCACCACGCGCTCGCCCAGGGTCCGCGCATGCGCGATCAGCGCGAGGTGGCCGCGATGCAGCGCACCCATGGTCGGCACCAGCACGACGCGGTCGCCGGCCGCGCGCCACGCGGCGACCGTCTCGCGCAAGCGGGCGAGATCGGCGATGGCCTGCGTCTCGGGGGTGGGATGGGCTGGCATGGCGGGCTCCGGCGGAACAGGCGTGCGATCGGCGCGATCCGCCCGCGGGCAGATCGGCTCGCCCCGCCTCGCCGCGGCTTCTTGCAAGACCGTCGAGCAATTTCAACCGGCTCGGTGGCGCGGCCCCGGGAATGCCGTGACGAAGGCTGCCACGGCATCCTCGCTCATCTGCGAGACCGTGCGGATTCCGGGATGGCGGCCGTCCGGGGCGTCCAGCGGTCCCTCTTAGACCAGGCGTTGCGCGCCGATCGCGTCGACGGTCGCCTTGCTGAAGCGTTGCGAAGCGGCATGACCCAGCAGGGCGCGGGCGAACACGTCGGGCCGGTCGAGGCTGAACCCGAAGTCCGGGAAGAACGCCGCCTTGCCCTGATTGCGCGGATGGGACGGCACCAGAAGATACTTCGTGATCTTGTCGCTGTTCAGGACGAAGTTGCGAACGAACGGCGGTTCGCAGGTCACGCCGCGGGAACGCCGACGTGGCGCAGGTCGGCTGCGAGCATGGTCGCGACGGCGCCGTAGGGCTCGGCGAACTCGACCCCATAGGCGAAGCCGCCGCGAATCACCGAGACGACGGTGCCCCGGCTGCCGGCCGGGATCACGTCCCCGTCGTCCGACGTCGCCGACCGGATCGTCTCGACCGTGTCGAGGTCTCGGAAATCCGTCACCGGCTCGTCGCCGAGCACGAAGGAGAAAGCGCCCAGCGTCATTCGGGCAGGATACGCCGCGCGTGCCGGACCACAAGCCTCGTGCATGCAGGGGGAGGGGGCGGCGACCGCATCGGGTTGGCCGCCGCCGGTCATGCCCCCGTCGCGCTCATCGGCAATACGGCAGCAGGGGCCGGCCGAACGGGTCGTCGACGCCCGGCGGGGGCGTGAGGCCGTAATAGCTCGGCTTCGACAGGCCGTAGGACGAGCCGACGTAGCTCGGATCGTCGGGCGCGTTGGTCGGCACCGGCGCGCGGCGCGGCAGGCAGGCGACCCGGCGCGGGGGCGGGGCGGCGTGAAGCAGGACGCCGTCGCTGCCGTCGCCGCGCGGGAAGTAGCGCGGCGCGCTCGCGACGGGTCCGCCATAGGCCGGCCCCGGCTCGGGGGCGAACAGGTCGGCCGCGCCGGCGGGCCCCACGGCGAAGCCGCAGAGGAAGCAGGCCCGGATCATCGCTCTCGCGCGCATGCGCACGTCGTCCCCCGACCCGCGGAAACCGGGCACGCGGTGCCAGTGTCGGCGCACAGGGTGAACCGATCGTTACCGATCGGCCAACGCGACCAGCCGGGCCTGGAGCACCGTGACGAGGTCGGCGGTCGCGAGCCGCAGCTGCAGGCCGCGCCCGCCGCCGTTGACGTGGATCTCGGTGCGGCCGGCGAGCGATCCCGCATCGATCAGCACCGGCACCCGGCGCTTGGCTCCGAGCGGGCTGATCCCGCCGACGTGGTAGCCGGTGATCCGCTCCGCCTCCGGCGGCTTCAGCATCGACGCCGCCTTGCCGCCCATCGCGGCGGCGACCCGCTTCATCGCCACCTCCCGGTCGGAGGCGACGAGCAGGCAGACCGGCTGGCCGTCGACGGCGGCCATCAGGGTCTTGAGGATGCAGCCCGGCTCGACGCCGAGCGCCTCGGCCGCCTGCAGGCCGATGCGCGGCGCCTCCGGGTCGTAGGCGTAGCCCACCATCGCGTAGGCGATGCCGGCCTTGTCCAGCGCCCGCGAGGCGGGGGTCGCCCGCGGCGTCGCCTTGGCCATCACACCGCCTCCGCCAGGATGCGGCCGATCTCGGCATGGGCGGCGTCCCGCGCGGCCGGCGGCGCCTCCGAGCCGGTCAGGAACACACCCGCGAGGATCGGCGCCCGGCCCGGCGGATGCAGGATCGCCACGACGTTCGACGTCGCGTTGTCGCCGCTGCCGGTCTTGTCGCCGACCGGCCAGGCGGGCGGCAGGCCGGCACGGAGCTTGGCCCCGCCGGTCTCGCAGGCGACCATCCAGGCTTCCAGCCGCGCCCGGTGCGGCGGGGCCAGCGCGTCGCCGAGGAGGCAGCGGTCCAGCGTCCGGGTGATCGCGGCCGGGCTGGTGGTGTCGCGCGGATCGCCGGGCAGGGCGGTGTTGAGGGTCGGCTCGGTCCGGTCGAGGCGGGTGACCGCGTCGCCCTGCCCGCGCAGCCAGGCGGTGAGCGCCGCCGGTCCGCCCAGCGCGTCGAGGAGCAGGTTGGCCGCGGTGTTGTCGCTCCGGACGATCGCCGCCGCGCAGAGCCCACCGACGGTCATCTCCGCATGGCCGCCGCCGGCCGCATCCAGGGCCGAGCGCGTGACCGGGGCGTAGCTCTGCAGATCGTCCGCCCCGTAGGCGATGCGCCGATCGAGCGTTTCGCGGCCGGCGGCGACGCGGGCCAGGATCGCCGCCGCCGCCAGCACCTTGAAGGTGCTGCACAGCGCGAACGCTTCGTCCGCGCGATGGCCGAGGAACACGCCCGTCGCGTCGCGGAACGCCACGCCGACCCGACCGCCGAGGCGCGCCTCGAGCGCCCCGATGCGTCCGGCGG
>NZ_VRVH01000356.1:0-4191 GCF_008040095.1 Methylobacterium sp. WL6
GGTCGACCCCGCGCAGGCCCGCGCCGGCGGCCGGCGATCCGCGCAGGACGCGGAGCACCACGACGCCGTCGATGCCGAGCCGGGCGGCGGTCGCCTCCTGACCGGCGATGATGCCGATGCCGGGGTTGCGCACGCGGCCGTTGCGGATGAGATCGGGCACCACGCGGTTGACCACGTCCACCGGCACCGCGAAGCCGATGCCGGCGCTCGCCCCGGACGGCGAGAAGATCGCGGTGTTGACGCCGATCAGCCGGCCGGCGGAATCGAGCAGCGGCCCGCCGGAATTGCCGGGGTTGATCGCCGCATCGGTCTGGATCACGCCGGACAATTCGCGGCCCTCGCTCGTCGGCAGGCGCCGCTGGAGCGCGCTGATCACGCCGGTGGTGAGGGTGTGGTCGAGCCCGAACGGGTTGCCGATGGCGAAGGTGGACTGCCCGACCTTCAGGTCGGCTGAGGTGCCGATGGCGAGCGGCGGCGGCGCCTTCGCCACCCGGCCGAGCCGCAGCACCGCGAGGTCGTAGGCCGGCGCGGCGCCGACCAAGGTCGCCGCGACCACCTCGCCCGAGGACAGGCGCACCGAGATCGACCCGCCCGACTGGATCGCCGCCTGGACGACGTGGTTGTTGGTGACGACGTGGCCGCCGGCATCCCAGACGAAGCCGGTCCCGGTCTGGGTGTTGCCCGACCGGCCGCCCTCCTGGCCCTGCTCGGATTCGTCGTCGAGGCTCATCAGGTCGGCGCCGCGCGCCGCCCCTTGCGCGAAGACGTGCACCACCGATGGGCTCGCCCGCTCGAACAGGGCGACGGTGGTCGCCTCCGCCGGTGCGAGGTCGCCGCGGGCGGTCACCGCGCGCGGGACCTCCCGCGAGAATAGGAACGCGGTGACGTAGGGCTGTGCGACGAACAGCGCCAGCAGCACCAGGATGGCGGCCAGCACGAGGCGCGCGAAACGATCCGGCACGATGACGCGATCTCCGACCGACGGGCACGACGACGCGGCCGACCCGCGATCCGTCGACCCTTAACGTGGCATTCAGCCTGCCCGCTTCAACGTTCTCGCACGGGAATGGTCAAGGTGCGGCGCCGCACCGTCGCGCTGCGGCGGAGACGCTAACGGAATGGTCATTCCTCAAGACCACAGTTTCGACAAGACGAAACGAAGTCCTGAGGTGTTCGCGCCCGATCTGCCGCCGGTGGTCGGCAATCCGACGCGGGCGATTTGCGACGTAATCATGACCGGTTCCTGACGAGGGTGCCGCAATGATCGTGAAGCTGCCTTAGAGATGCTTCGATGTCTGGGCAAATACGCTGCGTTCCTGATCGGCCAGCCCTGGTGCCGGCCGTGGACGCCTGAACGGACGATACCGTTTCGGAAGGAAAAGAGTGAGATGGAAACCGAGGCCCTCGAACGACCCGCCGATCTGACGATCTGGCGCACCCTGCCGGCAAGCTCGCCGCTGGCGCAGCCCAAGCGCTACGGCACCCTGCGCGAGGCGATCGCCGCCGCCGCCGGCGCGCTGACCGACCCGGCCAAGCAGCCCTGGATCATCACGGACGAGGGCGAGATCCTGTCCCCGAACTGGATCCGCACCTACCTGAACTGAGACGTCGCGCCGGCCCCCCGGACGGGCGGCGCTTCCGCGACGCGACCGCGCCCGGCCCGATGCGGCGGCGCGGTCGCGCTGCCGACCGCCGTCCGCCCACGATGCGCGACGGTGCATAAGTCCGACACGCCGGAGTTTTGTCGTCGGCACTTTCACAAATGTGAATGGCGATCGGCCGAGCAAACCCTAGGGTGTGATCGGCTCGATGAGTTCCCCCCTCTCGTCTGGCTGGCACCGCTGGCCGGACGTTCTCCCGATCGCTCTCGCGCCGGCGGTGCCTAATTGCGATCGCGCCGCCTACTCGGCCGCATCGCGATCGTCGTCGTATCGCTCCGGATTGATCGCGTGCAGCGCACGCTTGGCCGCCTCCAGCGGGTGCTCGGACTCAATCCGCACCGAGGCGAGATCCGGGCTCTTGTAGACGGTGACGATGGTGTCCATCACCTCGGTCAGCGTGGTGCGCTTGTCCTCCGGGGCGGCGATGAGCAGCTGCAGCCCCCACGCCGCGTAGAGATCGACCAGCGCCTGGCTGTTGCGCACGTCGAGCTTCGAGAACGCCTCGTCGAGCAGGCACAGGCCGAAGCCCGGATTCTCGTCGCCCGGCCGGTCGCCCGGATAGTAGGCGCTGGCGAGCGAGGCCGCGATCGCCACGTAGAACGGCGCCTGCGCCTCGCCGCCGGATCCGCGCAGCGCCCGGCTCGACATCGTGGTGCGGTTTCCCGCCCCGTCCCGCATCCCGATCTCGTAGACGAAGTAGTTGCGGTAGTCGGCCAGGCGTGCCGCGTCCTCGGCGCCGGAGATCAGGGCGGTGACCTCGGCAAGCGCAGCGGCCATCGGGCCCTCGCCGTCGTCCGGCAGCAGCGCCTGGGCCGCGTCGGGCGAGCGCGCCACCTCGGTCGCCAGCGCGTGGACGGCGGCGTAGCGGCGGTCGACCACGGCCTCGAAGGCGTAGGTCTGGCCGGTGAAGCGCTGAGTCGAGAGCCGCTCGTTGAGCGCGTCGAGCCGCGCGCGCACCCGCTCGAACTTGTCGGCGAGCCGCGTCAGCAGGTCCTCCGTCATCAGGCGGCGCATCTCGTCCGTCGCCCGCTCGGCCTGGGCGCGGTAGCGGCGCAGCTCGTGCCCCTCGACCTCGTCGTGCTCGCGCCGGACCCAGGCATAGCCCAAGGTCGCCGGCTGGTCGCCGCGGTTGCCGTCGCCGCGGCCGAGCGGGTTGTCGATCCGCCACTGGGCGCAATACTCGGCGAGGTCGCGCTCGGCCGCGCGGCCGTGCGAGCGCGCGCTCTCGGCCGCCTCCTGCGCGAGGCTGCGCTCGGCCGATGCCGCAGCCGAGATCGCCTTCGCCTCCAGCCCAACCAATTCCGCGCGGATCGCGTGGACGGGGGCGGCCGAGAACACCTGCCCGCGCACCATGCGGATGCGCAGGCAATCCCCGCTGGCGAGCCTATGCAGGGCGCTGCGGCGGGCGGCGAAGGCGGCGCGCGCCGCCTCGCGCCCGGCCCCGAGCCGCGCCTTGAGCCCGGCCTCCTCGGCGAGCAGGCCGTCGAGCTTCGGTTCCAGCACCTCGGAGAGCTCGCGCAGGTAGGCGATGCGCTCGGCGGTGAGCGCCTTGATCTCCTCGGCGAGGCCGGCGGTGTCGCGCTTCTCGATCGCCTCGCGCTCGGTGGCGAGCGTGCGCTTGCGGCCCTCGATCCCGTCGATCTCCTCGCGCAGGGCGTCGCAATCCTCGACGCCGCGGGCGATGCGCGCGCGGATCGCCGCCGCCGTCCGCGCGGCCTCGCGCAGGACCACGGCCTCGCCGCGCAGGCGCTTGGCCTCCGCCACCGCGACCTCGTGGTTGCGCCGGCCTTCGGCGGTGGGGCCGCGCTGGCCGCGCGTCATCAGCAGGTCGACCGAGCGGGTCACCGAGTAGGCCATGCCGGCGGTGGTGCGCCCGCTCGGCGCCACGGCGCGGCTCATCCGGCGCAGCTCGGCGTCGTCGCGGGCGAGATCGTAGCCGCCGAGCCGCACGCCGAGGAAGGCGGCGGCGTGCGGGTCGTCGGTCTCGATCACCGAGAGCGGGCCGTCGTCGAAGCGGCGCGCCCGCTGGCCGGCGGTGTCGGTCGTCTTCACCAGGATGCAGCGGCTGAAGCGGTCGCGGTTGCCCTGGAGCACGCCGAGCGCCTCCTCGAGCCGGTCGGGCGCGACCACGAGGGCTTCGCGCGCCCGGCCGAGCAGGCCCTCGAGCGCCAGCCCCCAATGCGGATCGACGATCTCGGCGAGCTCGCAGACCGGCACGGCATCGATGTTGCGCCGGGCCAGCTCGGCGCGGAAGGCGACCGTGTCGGAGGAGAGCCGCGCGCCGTGCCCTGCGGCCGGGGCAGGGGCCGAGCGCTCGGCCTCGCTCTCCTGCGCGCGGGCCTTCAGCGCCGTGTCCTCGGCGGCCCGGTCCAGGGCCTCGTCGAACTCGGGCAGCCGCAGCAGGCCGTCGATCAGGTCGGGGAGGGGCCCGTCGTGGCGCAGGGTCTCCTCCGGCGGGGCCTCGCGGCGCAGCCCCGAGCGGGCGCAGGCCTCGTCGGGCAGATGGGCAAGCTCCAGGCGGTCGCGCTCC
>NZ_VRVH01000357.1:0-4111 GCF_008040095.1 Methylobacterium sp. WL6
CCGTTGACGGCGCCGGCCGGCTCGCGGCTCGGCGCGGGCGCGGCCTTGCCGCCGCCCTTCTCGTTGAGGCGGAACTCGACGTCCTCCTGGAACTTCCGAAGCTGCTCCTTGAGCTGCCGGTTCTCGTATTGCAGCGTCTCGATCTGCCCGGCCATCATCCGGGACTGGTTCTCGATCCGGTTGAGGCGCACGACGAATTCGGAGGCGTCCTGCGCCGCGGCCGGGGCGGCGAGGCTGAGGACGGCGCAGGAGGCGAGAAGCAGGCGGCGGAGCATGGTGGCACCGGTCGTGACAGGGAGCGCGCAAGTTCGGCGCGAGGCCGGTAGCAGATGCGCTCCAGCACGGCAAAGTTAAGGCGATGCCGGCTCGGGGCCCCTCGAGCCGCACGGCGAGGGCGGGCCTAGGGGGCCGGCCGCATGCGGCGGCGCCCCGGAAGTTGCCGCCACGACCGGCCTGGTGTGAGATGCCCGCCGCGAAGTCCCGAACGGCCGGATGCGAAGCCCCCATGCCGCAGGAACGGATCATCGTAGAAGCGACGGCGTCCGCGCCGGTCGGCGTCGTCCGGGACGCCTACACGATGCCGGATCGGATCACGCAGTGGAATTTCGCGTCCGACGACTGGCATTGTCCGACGGCGACCGTCGACCTTCGGGAAGGCGGCACGTTCACGGCGCGCATGGCGGCGAAGGACGGCAGCATGGGCTTCGATGTCGCGGGCACCGACACCAGGATCGTCCCGAACGAACGGATCGAATACGCCTTCGGCGACCGTCATGCGGTGGTCGAGTTCACCGCGTTGGGCGACCGGACCGGCGTGACGGTCGCGTTCGATCCCGAGACCGATGTCCCCATCGCGCAGCAGCGCAGCGGCTGGGCCGCCATCCTCGGCAACCTCTGCCGACACGTGGCGAGAGGGTGAGCCGCGCCGGACGCGTCGGCCGGACGCGTCGCGGCGGGTGCCGTCCCCCCGCTCGCCCCTGCCCCGATACGCCCGCCCGAGGAGGCCGCGTTGTGGTGGAGGCAGGATGGCGGGGTCGTCGGGCGACGAAGGTCGCGCCTGCGGTCAGCTTCCGGCGCCGCGGTCGAGCACCGTCACGGCGCGGCGGTTCTGCGACCAGCACGAGATGTCGTTGCAGACCGCGACCGGGCGTTCCTTGCCGTAGGAGACGGTGCGCATCCGCCCGGCGGCGATGCCGCGCGAGGCGAGGTAGTCGTTCACCGCCTGGGCGCGGCGGGCACCCAGCGAGAAGTTGTACTCGCGGGTGCCGCGCTCGTCGGCATGGCCCTCGATGAGGAAGCTGTAGCGCGGGTAGCGCTGCAGCCAGGCCGCCTGCTTGTCGAGGGTGCCGGTGGCGGTGGGCGTCAGGTCGGTCGAGTCGGATTCGAAGAACACCCGGTCGCCGACGTTGACGACGAAGTCCTGCGCGCTGCCGGGGGTGGAGGCGCCGCCGCCGAAGGCGGAGGCGTCGGCGAGGTCCTTGTCGCTGCTGCAGGCCGAGACGGCGAGGCCGGCGCAGAGGGCGAAGCTCAGGGAGGCGGCGCGGAAGGTGGCGGCGCGGAAGCGCGCGGATCGGGGCATGTCTGTCACTCCACGAGCGGACGGTGTGCGCCGGCCCGGTCCCGGGTCGCGGCAGGTCGGCGCGTTGATGTCCGCGCGATCAAACGAGATTGGGCTTTAGGCCTGTCGGGTTAAGCGAAGGTTCCATCAAGCTTGACGCCGGGTTTCCAACGGAGCCGGCCCGCCGCCGATGTGTCGTGGCGCACGAAGGACTCGCGGCGCGCGGACCGACGTCGCGGGCCCCGTCAGGCACCCGCATTGCGGCGGCCGCGCGGCCCGGCCTCGCGCAAGCGTCGATTCGACCGGAGCGTTGCGGCGGCGCAACAACGGCGCGTCGCGGGCGAGCCCGCGCGGGCATGCGGGGCCGGGGGCGGCGCGCGTTAGGGAAGCGTTAACGCTCGCGGCCTCCACTGAGGCGAAACCTGCCGACCGGATCCACCCCGATGCATCCCGCCCAGAGCGTGCTCATTGTCGAGGACAGCTACCTGCTCCTCGAGATCGTCGCGTCGCTGTGCGAGACGCAGGGCATCCGCGTCATCGAGGCGTCGAGCGGCGAGGCCGCGCTGACGATCCTGCGCGAGCGCGGCCGCACGATCGACTGGCTGTTCACCGACATCCGCCTGCCCGGCCTGATCGACGGCTGGAGCGTGGCCGAGGCCTTCCGCGCGATGCATCCCGACCGGCCGGTGGTCTACACCTCGACCGCCCCCGGCCTGCCGCCGCGCGCCGTCCGCGGCGGCCTCTACCTGCGCAAGCCGTTCCAGATCCGCGACATCGAGCAGGTGGTGCGGATGATGGCGCAGGGCGTCACCGACGAGCCGCTCCGCGCCGCGATGTGATCGTCGCCCGGTCGCGCCGGGGCGTCACGCGACCCGCCCCGGCTCACGCGGCCTCGGCGCGGAACATCGCGACGATCTCCGGCGCGCCGATCCAGGCCTCGACCCGCGCGCAGGCGAGGTCGCTCGGCTCCGCGGCGTCGTACAGGGCGAAGCTCGCCGCCAGGAAGCCGGGCAGGTCGTACAGGACCGGGAAGGCGTCGCCGCGGGGCTTGGTCTTGAACAGGTACGAGCCGGTGAGCCCGTAGATCTCGGCGATCGGCGGATAGACCGGCCAGACCACGTCGCGGGCGAGCTCGTCGCCGAGGTAATCCTCGATCTCCACCGGCTCCGGCGCGAAGCCGCTCTCGACCAGCAGGCGCCGGGCGATGTCGGCGACGACGAAGACCTTCGGGTGGTTGATCACGTGCATGAAGGCGCCGCGCCGGCTCCAGCGGCTCATCTCGCGCTCGAGCCCGAAGGCGACCGTGGCCCCGCCGCCGATCAGCTCGCGGACCGCCGGCTCCCACTGGTCGAGATAGCCGAGCCGCCGGAACACGTCCTCGCGGAACAGCCGCCCGGCCTGGGTCGCGGTGAGGCCGAGGCGGTGGGCGCACAGGGCGATCGCCGAATGGTACTGCCCGAGCGGCGAGCGCGCGAGCTTCAGCGCCGCGAGGTCCTCGACCCGGCCGGCATAGACCATGTCCGGATGGAAGGCCGAGAACACGATCGTCGGAAACAGCTTGGTGCGCGGGTCGCGCCGGCGCAGGACCGCGATGTCGCCGCCGGGGAGCAGCCCGGCCGGAAACAGCTGCGAGAACACGTGGTCGGAGGCGGCGAGCGTCGACACCAGCCCGTCGATGTCGCCGTGGTCGCGCCCGAGCGTCCCCATCGGCAGGAAGCGCACCGGGCTGTTGGGCGCCAGCAGCCGCATCGCCTGGGCCACGCCGCGCGCCTGGCAGTTGCCGAGCACCGCGATGCGCGGGCCGCGCCGGCCCGCATCGGCAGCGGGCTTGGCGCGCCACGGTGTCGCCCAGGATGGCGGCGACAACGAGAACGCGCCGCGGGCGCGCCTAGGCAGATCGGACAGGGCCACGTTACGCGCCGGGTGCATCGGGTGGGGCGAAGAAGCTCGGGGCGCGTCGCCGAGGCGGTTGCGCCGGAGGTCGGAGGAAGGGTCTACAAGATGACGTCCAACCCCTATAGCGGTCTACCGGCCGAGCGTTTCTGGCGCAAGGTCGTGACCAACGTCGCCCCCTTCGCCGTCGATCCGCGGCCGCGCGCGCCCTTCGCGATCGGCCAGGCCGACAAGGTCGCCACCGGCGGATCGTGCTTCGCCCAGCGCGTCGCCGAGGCGCTTCGGGCGGAAGGCTTCAATTACTACGTGACGGAAGCCGCCCCCGAGGGCACCGCGCCGGCGGAGGCCAACGCGCGCCAGTTCGGCACCTTCTCGGCCCGGTACGGCAACCTCTATTACACGCGCCAGTTCGTGCAGCTGTTCGACCGGGCCTACGGCCGGTTCGAGCCCGAGCTGAAGGCGTGGCTGCGCGAGGACGACCGCTACGTCGACCCGTTCCGCCCCACCGTCGAGCCCGCCGGCTTCGCGGACGAGGCCGCGGTGGTCGCCGCGCGCGACGCGCATCTGGCCGAGGTGCGCCGCCTGTTCGAGACCCTCGACGTGTTCGTGCTGACGCTGGGCCTGACCGAGGGCTGGCGCTGGCGCGCCGACGGCGCCGCC
>NZ_VRVH01000358.1:0-4071 GCF_008040095.1 Methylobacterium sp. WL6
GCGCTGCGCTGGGCGGTGCAGGCCGAGACGGTGGCGCTGCCCTGGCTCGCCGCGATCCAGTCCCTGCACGGCCTGAGCTTCGCGCTCCTGCATCTCGCCTCCCTCGGGCTGATCGAGCGGACCGTGCCGCCCGCCGCCCGCGCCACGGCGCTGACGCTCTACGGCACCGTCGGCCTCGGGCTCGCCGGCGCGGCGGGACGCTCGCGTCCGGCCCGCTGTATTCGGCCTTCCACGGCCACGGCTTCTGGGCGATGGCGGTGCTGAGCCTCGCCGCGCTGCCGCTCGTTCCGCGCTTGCGCCCGCCGTCGGAAGGCACGACCTCTGCGTGACGGCGCGTTTCATGGTACAAAACCGGAACATGCCGTCGGTCCCCGCAACCCAACGCCCAGGTCCATGCCGCACGTCGCCGAGATCCTGATCCCGCTCGCGATCGACACCGCCTACAGCTACGCGGTGCCCGCGGGCCTGGCGCTGGCGGCGGGCGACGTGGTGCAGGTGCCGCTCGGGCCGCGCGAGACGGTCGGCGTGGTCTGGGGCGTGGCGGAGACGGCGGGCGGCTCGAACCTGCGGCCGGTCACCGGCCATCTCGGCGTGGCGCCGCTCTCCGAGCCGCTGCGCAGGCTGGTGGACTGGATCGCGCGCTACACCCTGGCCCCGAAGGGCTCGGCCCTCGCCATGGTGCTGCGCCTGCCCGACGAGGCGGCCGCCGCCGAGGTGGTCCGCGTCGGCGTCCGCACCACCGGCAAGCTCCCGGCCCGCCCGACCAAGGCCCGGGACAAGGTTCTGGCGGTCGCCGCCGACGGCGAGATCCGGGGCAAGAGCGTGCTCGCCAAGACGGCCGAGGTCTCGCTCTCGGTGGTCGACGGGCTGATCGACGACGGCGCACTGGAGACGGTGGCGCTCGCGCCCGAGCCGGTGGCGCTCCCCCCCGACCCGGAGTTCCCGCGGGTGCCGCTGTCGGAGGCGCAAGCCGCGGCGGTCGCGGACCTGGTCGCCGCCCCCGCGGAGGCGGGCGGGAGCGGCGCCGTCCTGCTCGAGGGCGTCACCGGCTCGGGCAAGACCGAGGTCTACTTCGAGGCGGTGGCGGAGTGCGTCCGCTCAGGCGGGCAGGCGCTGATCCTGATGCCCGAGATCGCGCTGACGGCGCAGTTTCTCGACCGCTTCGCCCAGCGCTTCGGCGTCCGTCCGGCGGCCTGGCATTCCGGCATCGGCGGGCGGCGGCGCGAGCGGCTGCGCGCCGGGGTCGCGGCCGGCGAGGTCCGGGTGGTGGTCGGCGCCCGCTCGGCCCTGTTCCTGCCGTTCCGGAAGCTCGGCCTGATCGTGGTCGATGAGGAGCACGAAAGCGCCTACAAGCAGGAGGACGGCGTGCACTACCACGCCCGCGACATGGCCGTGGTGCGGGCCAAGCTCGAGGGCTGCCCGGTGGTGCTGGCCTCGGCGACGCCCTCGATCGAGACGCGGGTCAACGTCGAGCGCGGGCGCTACCGGCGCGTACGGCTGCCCGAGCGCTTCGGCGGCCGCCGCCTGCCCGACATCCAGGCGATCGACATGCGCCTCGACAAGCCGGAGCGCGGGCGCTTCCTGTCGCCGCCGATGATCAACGCGGTGAAGGCCAACCTCGCCGCCGGCGAGCAGGCGCTGCTGTTCCTCAACCGCCGCGGCTACGCGCCGTTGACGCTGTGCCGCGCCTGCGGCCACCGCTACCAGTGCCGGAACTGCTCGACCTGGCTGGTCGAGCACCGCTTCCGCAAGGCCCTGGTCTGCCACCAGTGCGGCTACAGCGAGCGCCGGCCGGACGCCTGCACGGAATGCGGCACCTTCGACAACCTCACCCCCTGCGGCCCCGGGGTCGAGCGCATCGCGGAGGAGGCCGCCGAGCTTTTCCCGGATCGCCGGATCATCGTGCTGTCGAGCGACTTTCCCGGCGGCGCCGAGCGGCTTCGGATGGAGCTCGAGGCGGTGGCGGCGGGCGAATGCGACATCGTCATCGGCACCCAGCTCGTGGCCAAGGGCCACAACTTTCCGCACCTGACGCTCGTCGGCGTGCTCGACGCCGATATCGGCCTGACCTCGGGCGATCCGCGGGCGGCCGAACGCACCTTCCAGCTGCTGCAGCAGGTGACCGGACGCGCCGGCCGCGGCGAACGGCCGGGCCGCGCGCTGGTGCAAACCTACCAGCCCGAGCACCCCGTGATCGCGGCCCTGCTGTCTGGCGATTCGGAGCGCTTCTACGAGGAGGAGATCGCCGCCCGCGAGGCGGCCGGCCTGCCGCCGTTCGGGCGGCTCGCGGCGCTGATCGTCTCCGCCAACGACCGCGCGGCGGCCGAGGCCCACGGGCAGGTGCTGGCCCGGGCCGCCGAGCCGCCGGACGGCGTGATGGTGCTCGGGCCCGCCGAGGCGCCGCTGGCGCTGGTGCGCGGGCGCTACCGCTTCCGCCTCCTGGTCAAGACCGAGCGCAACGTCGACCTGCAGAGCTACCTGCGCGACTGGCTGGCGCGCGGGCCGAAGGTGCGCGGCAACGTGCGCGTCGCGATCGACGTCGACCCGCAGAGCTTTTTGTAGGCGACCGGGATCGCGTTTTGTAGGAAGGTGCGGCGCCGCCGAAGTCCCGACCGGCGGCGTCCATTTCAGGAGCGCGCATCGTGCTGAGCTACACCAAGAAGCCCGAGTCCAGCGTCGCCGAGATCGTGGTCGACGGGAAGATCACGGACGAGGAGATGAACGCGGTGATGACCGCGATGAAGGCCGACCTCGACAAGGGCGGCAAGCTCAAGCTGCTGGAGGACATCCGCGCCTTCGAGGGCATGGAGCCGGCCGCCTTCTTCAAGGACCCGCGCTTCGGCCTGTCGATGATGAAGGGCATCAGCCACGTGGCGCTCGTCACCGACGCGCAGTGGCTCAAGGTCGTCGCCGAGACCTTCGGCTTCGTCTCGCCGGCCCAGATCAAGGTGTTCGAGCGCGCCCGCCTCGACGAGGCCCGCACCTGGCTCGCCGCCGCCTGAGCGGCGAGAAACCGTCCTGAGGCGGCCTGCCGCCTACTCGGCCTGGGCGGTGCGCGTGGTGTTGCGTCGCGCCGTCCAGCGGCCGGAGCACAAAGCCGAGACCTTCCAGGTCCCGGCCCCGCCCTGCGCCTGCAGCCGACCCGAGGCCGCGCCGCTCGCGGCGCCGTTCGAGACGCTCAGGCCCACCGTCCCGTCAGCCCCGACCTGCCCGCTGACCCGGGCGGCCGTCGCCGCCGACGCGGCGCGCACCTGCCCGTCGCGGATCGCGACCGAGGTGCTGTAGCGCGCGTCGCACAGGCCGCTCTCGGTCACGAGATCGACGGCCCAGGTCCCGTTGAAGGCCCCCGGCTCGCCGGCGGCGGCCGGCGTGAGGATCGCGCCCGAGAGGAGGCCGACGAGGGCGATCGGGGTGAGCTTCGACATTCAGGACCTTGCTGTTGAGCGGGAGCGGCCGGCGGACGGACCGTCGGGGTGCCGGGGAATCAAACCTCGACTCTACATCTTGTGCGGTGACGCGCAGATGAACGACGGAAACGGCAAGAGTATGACGACGCGCGCGAGCGCCGGATACAAGCTGGACCGTTGACGCAAGCCGGCGATGACTGGACGCGCCCCGTCGGATCCTTGCCACGCTTTCGCAAGCCGGGTCACTGAACGGGATGGCCTGCGCTGGACCGCTCTTGAGACGCTCTTCCGCACAATCGAGGGCGTGGCCGATCGCGCGGTCGCGCGCCGCACGGTCATCACCCGACGGCGCGCACCACATCCGCCATCGCCGGGCGCGCGCCGACCTCCGCCTGCACGCAGGCGCGCTCGAGATCGCGCAGGGCCGCCGCCTCCGGGAAATCGGCGGGCGCACGGTCCAGCACCTCGGCGATCAGCAGCCCGAAGGCGCGGACCTCGACCCGCTGCAGGGCGGCGCCGGGCGGCCCGTCGGGCAGCACCGAGGCCGCGCCGAAATCGCTGAGCACCGCCTCGCCGGCGGCGGCGTCCCACAGGATGTTGTGGCCGTAGACGTCGCCGTGCAGCAGGCCGCGCGCGTGGAGATGGGCGAGGCCCGCGGCGAGGC
>NZ_VRVH01000359.1:0-4000 GCF_008040095.1 Methylobacterium sp. WL6
GCGACACCCGCGTGCCAGACGCGGCCGACGCCCGGCGCGGCCAGCGCCGCGGCGACCGGGCGGTTGCCCTCGATCAGGGCGATGCACACGGCGAATTCCGGGCTGCCGGCGAGGAAGTCGCGGGTGCCGTCCAGGGGGTCGACCAGGAAGAACCGGTCGGCGGGCGGCACGTCGTGGCAGGTCTCCTCGGCCACCACCGGGATCGCCGGGAACCGTTCCAGGAGCTTGGCCAGGATCAGCTGCTCGGCCTCGAGGTCGGCATGGCTCGAGGGCGAGCCGTCCACCTTGAGCACGTGCGGGCAGTCGTTGCCGTGGTGGCCGAGCAGGATCTCGCCGGCGGCGCAGGCGATCTCGGCCAGGTACGCGGCGATGCGCTCGCGTTCCGGCCCGGAGAGGGAGACGATGGATGATGCCGCCATTGCCATGGCACCGTCTTGCTCCACCCACCGATCCTTGTCGATGGCGGAGGCCGAAATCGGGTTTCGGCCCGTCCCGACGCGTCTCAGTAGGTGGCGAACATCCGCGCGATCTCCGCGGGCTCGCGCGTCACCGTCAGGGCGAGCGCGAGCAGGATGCGGGCCTTCTGCGGCGTCAGGTTGTCGGCGCTGAGGATGCCGCGCTCCCTCAGGCGGGTGGTGAGCGGGACGACGCCGCTGCCCGCCCGGGTCGACTGCACCACGACGATCCCGGCGGCGGCCGCCTGCTCGAGGGCGTCGGCTTCGCGCGGCGGCGTCATGCCCGGCGCCAGCCCCGCCGAGACGATGCCCTGCGCTCCGGCCGCGAGGAAGGCCCGCACCGCCGTGCCGTCCGCGTCGGCATAGCCGTAGGACACGTCGACCCGCGGCAGCGCATCGAGCGCGCGGATGTCGAAGGGCGTTCCCGGAGCGTGGCTCCGCTCCGAGCGGCGGTAGTACTGCACCGAGGCGCCGTCGACGTGGCCGAGCACCCCGAAATCCGGCGTCCGGAAGGTCTGAAGCCGGGCGACCGAGGTCTTGGTCACCTCGCGTGCCGCCTGGATCTCGTCGTTGAGGACGACGAGGACGCCGCGCCCGCGGGACTGCGCCGACGCCGCCGTGCGGATCGCCGCGACGAGGTTGAGCCCGGCATCGCTCGACAGGGCGCTCATCGGCCGCTGCGACCCGACGAGCACCACCGGGACGTCGACGGTGAGCGTCAGGCTCAGGGCGTAGGCGGTCTCCTCGAGGGTGGCGGTGCCGTGCCCGATGACGATGCCGGCGAGGTCGCGATGCTCCGCGACGAGGCGTTCGCAGGTCGTCGCCAGGTCGCGCCATTCCGCGAAGCCGATCGCCGGGCTCGGCACGGCGCGGAAGGCGACCGGCACCATCTCGGCGACCGCGCGCACCTCCGGCACGGCATCGAGGATCGCCTGCGCCTCCAGGCGGTTCCCGGTCGCGGTGTAGTCGAGGATGTCGAGGGAATCGCGACCGAGCGACGAGATCGTCCCGCCGGTGCCGATGAACGCGACCTTCGGCCTTGCCGTCATCGAATGTCTCCTGCTCGCTTCGCGTCGAGACCGCGTCCTACCCGCTGAGGCCGGCGGTTGTCTCGCGGCATCGCCGGGGACGGACGATGTACCGGGCGAGGACGCGGTGCCGGCTCGCTCGCCCCGAGGATGGCGACACCGCGCGCGCCGATGCGGCTCAGCTGCGGAAGTCGAACACGAGGGCCGAGGCGTTGCTGCTCGTGCTGGAAGTCCCGCTCGACGCGTAGCCGGTCGCGCTCGCCTGCGTCGATTGGAGCTGCTTGATGAAGCTCGCCAGCAGATCGCTCGTCGATGCGGTGCTGGTGCTGCCCGAGGCCGAGGCGTCGGGATCCGCGCTCGACGCATCGGACAGGTCGTTGCCGTCCGGCGCCGCGCCGAGGGGCGGTCCCGGGGGCGGGCCGCCCGCACCGCCGACCCCGCCATCCTTTGCCTCGCCATTCGCGCCTCCCTTGGCGAACAGCGACGTCAACGTCGCCGCCTGGTCGCTGGTCAGCGTTCCGTTGGTGACCTGGTCGGCGATCAGGCCGTCGATGCGGCTCTTGATCTGGGACGGGTCGAGCCGCGACGCGGCGGAGGTGCTCGACGATGCCGACGCGGCACCGTTCGCGGTTTCGCCGGACTTGAGGCTGGCGTCGATCGAGTCGAGGGCGCTGGTGAGCGCGGTGGCGTCGGTCGCGGAGATGGTGCCGGCCGAGGCCTCGCTGTCGATCTCGGAGGCGACCCGATTCTTGTGGGCGTGCGCCGGGCGCTGCGGCGCCTGGATCTGCGAGGCGGTGGTGCTGGAGATCGAACTCATGGGCGGCTTTCCCGTGAAGCTGCCGGAAACGCCCGGCCGCGGGTCCGTGTGCAAAGTGCCCACGCCGCGGTTAAGGATCTGTTCGCCTTAATGTTTCGGTATGTTTCCAGCGGGGCCGAGCGGCCGTTCCCCCCTCTTCCCGCAGCGTAATTCGTGCTGTGATGCTCGCCCGAGTCAGCGGGCGGCGACCCGCAATTGCGGGAACGCGGCGGGGAGCGGAGGCGCCGCGCGCAGGGCCGGTTGCGCCACGCCGTAGAGGCCGCGATGCTGCGGGTTCGGGCTCAGCCGGTCGGTCAGGCCGATCACCGTCTCGGCCGCGCCGAGAAGAAGCGCGCCTTCGGGTGCGAGCCGTTCGGCGAGCCGCCCGAGGATGTCGGCCTTGGTCGGCGTATCGAAGTAGATCAGCACGTTGCGGCAGTAGATCACGTCGAAGGAGCCGAGCGCCTCGAAGCCGTTGAGCAGATTGAGCGGCCGGTAATCGATCATCGCGCGCAGGGCCGGGGCGATCTGCCACTGCTCGCCGATCTGGGTGAAGTACTTCAGCAGCCACTGCACGGGCAGCCCGCGCTGCACCTCGAAATGGCTGTAGAGCCCGAGCTTGCCCTTCTCGATCACCTCGGTGGACAGGTCCGTCGCGACGATCTCGACCTGCCAGCCGGCAAGCTTGGCGCCAGCTTCCTGTAGCAGGATCGCGAGCGAATACGGCTCCTGGCCGGTCGAGGCCGCCGCGCACCAGATGCGCAGCCGGCGCTGGCCGGCACGGCGCGCCATCGCCTGAGGCAGCAGCACGTCGCGGAACAGATCGAACGGCGTCCGATCGCGGAAGAAGAAGGTCTCGTTGGTGGTCATCGCTTCGACGACCGCCTTCTCGATCGACGAATCGCGCGAGATCTTCAAGGTGCCGACGAGGTCGCGCAGCGTGGCGAGGCCGAAGCGGCGGCAGACGGGGGTGAGCCGGCTCTCGACGAGGTAGCGCTTCTCGGGGGTGAGCGCGAGGCCGGAGCGCTGCTTGAGGTAGGCGCGCAGGAAATCGAATTCGAGCTCGGTCATGCCGCCTGTCCCGTGATCATGGCGCGCAGCGCAGGGCCGATCTCGGGAAGCGGCAGGATGGCCTGGGCCAGCCCCGCCTTGGCGATGCTGCCGGGCATGCCCCAGACGGTGCTCGTCGCCTCGTCCTGTGCGAGCACGGCGCCGCCGGCCTCGCACAGCGCGCGGGCGCCGTGGGTGCCGTCCGAGCCCATGCCAGTGAGCACGACGGAGAGGGTGGCGCCCCCGAACAGGGCGGCGGCGTCCTTGAACAGGACGTCGACGGCCGGCCGGCAGAAGTTCACCGGCGGTCCGTCGTCGAGGCGGATCACCGGCTCTCTACCGGCGCCCCCCGTCAGGCCCATGTGGCGCCCGCCCGGCGCGACGTAGATCCGCCCAGGCTCGAGCCGTTCGTCGGCCTTGCCCTCGGCCGCGACGAGTCCGGTGCGGGTGGCGAGGTGCTCGGCGAAGACCGCGGTGAAGATCGGCGGCATGTGCTGGACGATCAGGATCGGCAGCCGGCGCAGCGTCGCCGCGCCGATCTTCTCGAGCATCTCGCCGACCGCCCGGGGGCCGCCGGTCGAGGCGCCAACGAGAAGGACGCGGGGCGCTAGGCCGGTGCGGGCCTTCGGGCGCAGGGTGACCGGGGGGCTCGGGCGCGGCGCCGCCGGGGC
>NZ_VRVH01000035.1:0-28244 GCF_008040095.1 Methylobacterium sp. WL6
GCGTCGGCGTCGATCACCCGCGCGGCGATCGCGGCCGTGCTCGGGACGGCGTTGGCCGCACCGGCGCAGGACGATGCGGCCCGGCCGATCGGCCCCGGCCTCCTGGCCTCGCACTACGCGCCGCGGGCTACGTTGCGGCTCGACGCCGAGGTGGTCGAGCCCGAGGAGGCGGTGCTGCTGTTCGGTGCGTCGCGCCCGGTGGGGATCGAGCGCGCGCGCGCGGTCTCGAACCTCTCTCCGCGCGGCGACCTCACGGAGGCGGCGTCCCGCCTGTTCGCCGCCTTGCGCGACCTCGACGCGTCGGGAGCCGCGACGATCGCGGTATGCCGGATCCCCGCCGACGGCCTCGGCGAGGCGATCCTGGACCGGCTCGGACGGGCCGCCGCCCCGCGCTGAAAAAATCTTTCGTCCGGCGTGGAACCGGGGGTCGCGAGGGCTGTTTCCCTATCACGAAGGCCAGTTCAGCCCCCAATGGCCTTTTTCCTTCCAGGCTCGGAGCAATCCGAGCCTTTTTTCTTGCGCTTTTCTGGCAGCAGCGGGCCGAGGAAGCGAAGCGCCCCGGCCCTCGACGGCGTCAGCCCGCCAGCTTGGCGGCGATCCCGGCCACGTGCCGGCCCTGGAACTTCGCCCCCTCGAGCTCGATCGCGATCGGCTGGCGCGAGCCGTCGCCGCCGGCGATGGTACTGGCGCCGTAGGGCGTGCCGCCCGACACCGTCTGCACGTCGCTCATCCCCTTGAACGAGTAGGGAAGCCCGACGATCACCATGCCGTGGTGCAGCAGCACGGTGTGGAAGCTGGTGATCGTGGTCTCCTGCCCGCCATGCTGCGAGCCGGTGGAGGTGAACACCGAGCCGACCTTGCCGACGAGGGCGCCCGTCGCCCAGAGGCCGCCGGTCTGGTCGATGAACTGCTTCATCTGCGCGGCCATGTTGCCGTAGCGGGTCGGCGTGCCGAAGATGATCGCGTCGTAGTCGGCCAGCTCCTCGGGCTTCGCGATCGGGGCCGGCTGGTCGAGCTTGTAATGCGATTGCTTGGCGACCTCCTCCGGCACCAGCTCGGGCACGCGCTTCACGTGCACCTCGGCGCCGGTCTCGCGCGCGCCCTCGGCGGCGGCGTGGGCGAGCTGCTCCACGTGGCCCCAGGACGAATAGTACAGCACCAGGATCTTCGTCATCGTCGGCTTCCGTTCGCATGGCCGGGCGGCGATGCCGGGATCGGCGGCCGCCTCGCGCTCGCCCGAAGATCGTACCCGCCGGGCTTTGCGCAAATGCCCCGATCTGCAAGAACGATCTTGCGTGAATGCAAGGTCGATGGATGGCGACGCCCTGGGACGACTTTCGGCTGGTGAAGGCCATCGCCGACCATGGCGGATTGACCGCGGCCGCCGCACGCCTCGGCATCAACCACTCGACCGCGTTTCGGCGCCTCGCGGCGATCGAGGCGTCCGTCGGCGCACGCCTGTTCGAGCGCTCGCGTGCGGGCTACGCGGCGACGCAGGCCGGGATGGCGATGGTCGAGGCGGCCGGTGCGATGGAGGAGACCGCCGCGCGTTTCGCCCGCGACGTCGCCGGGCGCGCCTCGGAACCGACCGGCCTTCTCCGCATCACCGCGCCGTCGGGCCTGGTCACCGACCTGCTGATGCCGATCCTCGCCGATTTTCGCACCCGGTGCCCGGGGATCCGCCTCGACGTGGTGGTGTCCGACGACGCGCTGAACCTCTCGCGCCGCGATGCCGACGTGGCGGTCCGCGCCAGCAACGACCCGCCGCAGAACCTGTTCGGGCGCCGCCTCTCGACCGTCGGTTGGGCCCTCTACGGCCGCGCCGACGATACGGATCGCGACCCGCGGCGTGCGGATTGGGTGGCGCCGTCGGAGCAGGTCGGCGACGGCAGGTTCCTGCGCTTTGTCGCCGAGCACGGCGACCCGGACCGCATCGTGATGCAGCTGAACACGGTCGCCGGCCTGTGCGAGGCTGTGGAGGCCGGCATCGGCATCGGCCTGCTGCCCTGCCTCAGCGCCGATCGGCGGCCGGGTTTGCGCCGGCTGCGGCCACCCGATCCCCACTTCGCCGACGGCCTGTGGATGCTGACGCACCCGGACCTGCGCCATTCGGTGCGGGTCCGGGCCTTCATGGATTTCGTCGGCGATGCGGTCGTCGCGCTGCGCCCGGTCATCGAGGGCCGTACGGCGAACGACGGAACGGCTTAGCCGGGCGGGACAAACCGACGATCAGCCGGCCTTGATCTCGGTGATCTCGACTTCCTGCCCGTTCACCTCGACGACGTCGCCGACGCTCTTGCCGGTGATCGCCTTGGCGAGCGGGGCGACGTAGGCGATCGAGCCCTTGGCCGGATCGGCCTCGTCCTCGCCGACGATGTGGAAGGTCTGCCGGGTGTCGTCCTCGCGCAGCACGGTCACCGTCGAGCCGAAATGCACGGTGTCGCCCTCGACCGTCTCGACGAGCTGGGCCGTGCCGAGCCGCGTGGTCCAGTAGCGCAGGTCGCGCGTGACGCGGGCGGTGTCGGCCTTGTCATCGGGCGTCAGCTGGGCCTGCTCGGCCTGGAGGCGCGCGACCTCCTGCTCGATCTGCGCGAGCCCCGCCGGGGTGACGAAGTTGGTGTGGGGGGAGATCGGGCGGTCGGGGAGGTCCTCGAAGGCTTCCCCGCCCTCCTTCTCGCGAACGAATGCACTGCTCATGGGTCGAGAATGCCCCGGCTTGCGCCGCGGTTCCGTCCCGAAGCCGACTCATCGCCGGGGCGATCGGCGTTCGGCGTCGCGCGTCAGCCGATCTCGACCACCGTCCGGCCGCGGATCTTGCCCGAGAGGATGTCGGCTCCAAGCCCGCCGACCTCGGCGAGGCCGACGCGGTTCGTCATCGCCGCAAGCTTCTGCAGGTCGAGCTCGTCGGCCAGCCGCGCCCAGGCGGCGCGCCGCTTCGCCTGCGGCGTGGTCACGCTGTTGATGCCCAGCAGCGACACGCCGCGCAGGATGAAGGGGGCGACCGAGGTCGGCAGGTCCATGCCCTGCGCCAGGCCGCAGGCGGCGACCGCTCCGTCGGCCTTTGTCTGGGCGAGCACGTTGGCGAGCGTCGTCGAGCCGACGGCGTCGACGGCCACGGCCCAGCGCTCCTTGCCGAGCGGCTTGCCGGGCTTGCCGAGCTCGTCGCGGTCGACGATCTCGGCGGCGCCGAGGGACTTGAGATACTCCGCTTCCCCGGCGCGCCCGGTCGAGGCCATCACGTGCCAGCCGGCTCGCGCCAGCAGCGCGACCGCGACCGAGCCGACGCCGCCCGAGGCGCCGGTGACCAGGGCGGGACCGTCCTTCGGGGTCAGGCCGTGGGCGTCGAGCGCCATCAGGCAGAGCATCGCGGTGTAGCCGGCGGTGCCGATCGCCATCGCCTGCTCGGGCGACAGGCCGGCGGGCAGCGGCACCAGCCAATCGCCCTTCACCCGCGCCTTCTCGGCATAGGCGCCCAGATGCGTCTCACCGACGCCCCAGCCGGTGAGAACCACCGCGTCGCCGGGCTTGTAGTCGGGGTGGTCGGAGGCCTCGACGACGCCCGAGAAGTCGATGCCGGGGATCATCGGGAAACGGCGCACCACCGGCGACGCGCCGGTCATCGCCAGCCCGTCCTTGTAGTTCAGGCACGAATGGGTGACGCGGACGGTGACGTCGCCGTCCATCAGGTCGGCCTCGTCGAAATCGGTGAAATACAGGCTCTGACCGGCCTCGCCCTTCTCGATCACCCAAGCCTTGAACCGCGCCATGCTCGCCTCCCGATGCGTTCGGGGGACCTGTGGCGGGAGCGGCGCGAAATCAACCCGCCGGAGGGTCGGGCTCCGGCGGGGCGATGTGGACGGGGCTCTTAGTAGCCGTCGTAGAGGCTGCCCGAGGAGAAGCCGAGGCCGACGCCGATATCGGCCGAGCTCGCGCCGGCGATGCCGAGCGCGTCCGGGATCGAGCCGAACCGCGGCCCGCCGTAGCCGACGCCCTGGTAGCCGCCACCGTATCCGCCGCCATAGCCGCCGCCGACCGGCACCCAGCCCGAGCGGGCCGGCGCGACGAGGACGCGGCGGCTGACGCTGGCGTATTCCGGCGGGATCGTCTCAGGGATCGACTGGGCCGGCTGCACCAGCACGCGGCGGTGCTGCACCGTGAACTGCGGCGGGGTGGTGACCCAGCAGCCGATCAGCTCGCCGTAGGGCCCGCGCCGGGTCTGCCAGGTCCGGCCGCCGGGCGAGACCATCACCCGCTCCGACACGGTGTCGTAGACCGGCGGCGTGGTGCGGTAGATCGTGCGGGGCGGCCGCACCAGCACGTTTTCCTGCACGGTATCGAACACCGGCGGGGTCGAGACGTGGCGGTAGCATTCGGAGCCGTAGCAGCCGCCGGCCGAAGCGGGCGATGCGACGAGGACGGCACCGGCGAGGGCGGCGAAGAGCAGGGTGTTTCGGGCGACCGGCGCGGTCATGACGGCTTCCTCTGATACGCGGAACGAAAGGGATGACGCGAAGGGCGCGCACATCTCGACGCTCAAGAGGCCGTCGGGTTGCTGTACAAGCAAGCACTATCCGAAAGTAGGGTAAAATTAACCCTCGATCCGGAGTACGTAGTTACCGTCTACGTAAGTAAATCCTCGATGAATTGAATTGCAGAATTTTGGTTGTCCTCGAATTGTGACCCGCAGAACCGAATGGCATAGGCGGGATTAGGCGGTTTTCGCCGGGGTTCGGTGGTCAAAGCCCTTTCAGTATCGACACTTATGGGGGATTTGCGAACTCGAAAGGCCGGATTTCTGGCGCAAGATCAAATGGCACAGTTTCGGAGCCCGCTCGACATTTCTGGAGCCTTTCCCCTAAGGCCTGCTCCGGGTGGAGCTTCGAAGTGGGATGATTGGCGCAACCAGTCTGAGGTCGGCCGAAAATGAGAAAAGCGCAACGGATCAGGGGCCTTAGAACCTGTGGCCCTAAATCGAAGTGGGATGCTAAGTGGGATGCTAGCTCAACCACTTCGAAGGCATATGAGCATGGAACCGGGTGGTCTGAATTTCCTGGCGACGAGCCTGGCCCTTGCCGCTGAGTATCGAGACGCAGGCATCTCACCGGATGACGCCGAGCGCCTCGGCAGAGGCCACGCGCTGATCGCAAAGGTTGAGAACGCGACGTCTATCGACGAATTGCGCGGTGTGATGAGGGACCTGGTGCGGGATCTATACCGGCTCGGGCATCCCGTTCCACCTTGGTCAAAGCCCGAGCCTGATCCACCAGCTGAACTGTCGCCGCATCAACCTGCGCCACCGGTTTTTGGTCGCTGATCCTTTGCATCTTTGGATGAAACGGACCGCGCACTTACCGGTGCCGTCTTAGAACGGCAGATCAGAGAAAATCGGGGGCACCCTTCCATGGATCGCCAGCACGACAGGCTCTTCCATATCGCCGATGTCAGGATCGCCGTCCTGGCGCAATGCGACGACGCCGATCCGGCTCTCCGCTAGTCGTTCCGCAAGCGTCAAAGCGTGCCCTTCATTCCGGGCTGTCCGCGTCTCCTCCGGCTCGACCCCTTTGCCCTTTTCCCGGAACGTCTGCACTCTGAAGCTCTGTTTAGTTTTCGACATTGGCCACACCCTTGTGTAGGAAGGATGTTGCAATGAGAACAAAGTGTGAACAAGCGGAATTTTAATAGGCTGTGGACAACCGGTGCGCTGACGTTCGGCCTGGATGAAACATCTTGAATTCATAAGATGCCGGCAAGAAGCTACGATATAAAGAGGCTATAATTATGTTTAATCAAATAGGCCCTTTAATTCTGCATAATCATAAAATATGGATTAACACTGAGTTGCGTCCCGTTAACAAGGTAATTATAATATTGCGCGCATTGAAAATAAAAATACCTTAGACAACAGTCTTCATTACCGCCTCGCTGATTTGTAATGGAAGGACTGTTTTCTATATGGCCGCCTATAGTATCGGGATCGAGGGTTGCAATAGGTCGTAAGCACCCAATTGCAGGCGAAGGACAATCGAGAAATAGCCAAAGTATTACTATTGAGCAAATTTCAAAGTCGAACTGCGCCACCCATACGTTTTTAGTTTGAGGTAATACGAAACGTCGCTTCAATGAACATGCAAATATAGCAAAAATAGGCGTCAGTTCGGCTGATTTATAACTATCCAAAACAATCCTTTCACCTCGTTTTTTAGTTGGAGCAAAGTGCTCGTCAGATATATCGGGCATCATGCGACTAAAAATAGGACAAAAATTTGACGGCGTTTTTATACATGACGTTATTAAATGCGTATTTATTTGCGACCCATCTGAGAGTGTCCGCGTTTGTTTAATAAGATTATTGTCTTTGCTTTCCATGCTTACGTGAATAGAGTATCTATTATCGATTATACGCACGCCATTTTTATCAGCCTGAGGTTTGGTATGATCGGTATAATGTGATTTCACGTTCAGTATCAGATCACCTTTGCTTTGTTCGTATATAGAAAATGCAGATCGAATTTTTCCATTCACTTCAAGAAGAAATTTACGTGATTTCCTAGCCATATTAGTACTTTCACTTTAATATAGACATTTTTAGATAGGTCTACCAAACCATGCTACTCGCGCCTGAAAATTCAGATTGTTCACCTCGTCACGCGCAACCGTTTCGGCAGGATACCGGTCATTGTCTGAGATCAGCATCAGGCCGCCGAAGGCGAGCAGTGAAACACGTTTCACGACGACGAGGCCGTTCACGACGAGCACGTAGATCTTGCCGTTGACCACTTCGCCGTAGCCGCGGTCGAGCAACATGAGATCGCCGTCTTGGATCGTCGGGAACATGCTGTCGCCGTGTGCTTCGATGAACTCCGCGTTGACCGGCGTGATACCGAGGGATCGCAGCCAATTTTGACGGAAGGCGATGTTGCGCGGGGCTTCAGCGCCGGTAGCGACCGTAGCTAGGCCTGGCCCCGCTGAGGCGCGGACCTCAAGATGCGGGATCAGCACGAAATCTTCTGGCGCAGTCAGCTCGTCATCGTTCAATCGCATGCCGATTTTGTCGCCGACAACGCTGTTGCCAGGGGTCTCTGCGGGCAGTTTTCTGCCTAGGAGTGCATCTATCGATGTGCCGCAGGCGACGGCAATCCTATGGAGCTTCGTCAGCTTCGGGTCGGCGGCCGCGGCCATGTAGCTGTTGAGTGTGCGTAGCGGTACGCCAGAAGCTTCTGCAACATAAGCGTTTCCGCCTGCTGCTCGCACAGCGAGCTTCAGCCTCTCGGCTATGTCGCGGATCTCGGAGGCATCGGCCTCATCCGCCACTTCGCTAACCATAAACTGCCCGCCAGTGCCGTTTGCTGCTTGACTGAGAGTGCAGAAATCTGCACGTTCTAGAAAGCAAGTCCTCAAAGCGAGGTTAACGGTTCATGTCGGACGCGGATAGCCGCACTCCTGTCGAGGAGGGCTGGCACCAACAGGACATTCTGGCAGCTATTCGGAAGAAGGGCGCCACCGTCTCCTCGCTGAACCGTGACAACGGCTTCCGGCCGGGCGTCCTGCGCACGGTGTTCTACAAGCGCTGGCCCGGTGGCCAGCGCATCATCGCCGACTTCCTCCAGGTGCCGGTCGAGGAGTTGTGGCCGCACTGGTACGGCCCAGGCGGCACCCTCAAGCCGCTCCAGGGCGCTACGCGCGGGCGGGCTGCCTGATGCAGACCCTCGTCGAACGCTATCAGCTCGCCCACTCGGCCGAAGCTGCGCCGAGGATCGTCGAGCTTCCCCTCGACGACATCTACGATGGCGATCGCCTCCGCGACATCGATCCGGCCTGGGCGTCCGCCCTGGCTGCCGACTTCGAGGCGGGCGGCGAGCCGCCGCCGATCGTGGTGCGACCGCGGGCTGACGACGACCGCTTCGAGCACTCGTACGCGCTCGTCGCTGGCGGCCACCGCAAAGCGGCCTATCGCCTACTCGGCCGTCGCACGATCCTCTCCGAGATCCGTCCGATCACCCGCCTCCAGGGACGCCTCGTCGAGATCGAGGAGAACTTGTTCCGGCATGAACTGAACGCGCTCGACCGCGCTGTCTTCCTCGCTGAGCACAAGGCTGTCTACGAGGAGCTTCACCCTGCGACTGCACATGGTGGCGATCGTAAGTCGAAGAAAGGAAAGGATGAAATCAAGTGGCAAGGTTTGCCACTTGATCCGAAGCGCTTCACGAAGGCTGCCGCAGAGCGTTGCGGCCTTTCAGAGCGTTCCATCCGTTCTTCCATCGCCCTCGTCGAAGCTCTCTCCCCCGAAGTCATCGTTCTGCTTCGCGGTACGGACGCCGCCCGCAACGCTTCCGAACTCCAGCGCATCGCCGCCGAGCCGGCCGAACGTCAGGTGTGCCTGGCGCGCTTGCTGAAGGACGGTAAGGCCGACAGCGTTGCCCAGGCCCGCCTCGCCGCCGGCGACGCACCCGCCGGTGAGGGCGATCCGCAGGAGGATCTGTTCCGGCGCATGGTCTCGAACTGGGAGCGGCTCGACGCCAAGACCCGCAAGCGCTTCCTCCAGCATGCCGGTCTCGTCGCGACCGAGCGCAAGCCCCGTGAGCGCACGCAGACCGCCCTCGAGGCCCTCCGCGACCCGCGTCAGGCGGAGCTTGAAGACGCGATTGAAGCCACCCGGAAGGGCGGCGCATGAAGCTGTGGTTCACTGCCCAGGAAATCGGCGATCTCGCTTTGCCGGGCCTTCCGGCCACGAAGCGGAACGTCAACGTCTTCGCTGCGGTCTCGGGATGGGCGGGTCGGCCTGGGCTGAGCAGGCCGCACCGTGGTCCCGGCGGCGGCGTCGAATACCATCTCGATCTTCTGCCGCCGGACGCGCGCCGCGCCTATGTCGAACGGTTGATGCCGGACGCGGTGCCGGAGGCCGTTGCCGAAGCCGCTGAGGCCGAGCCGGCCGCTGCGCATCTTCGTGATGATGCAGCCGAGGCGCGCGATGCCCGGCTTGCGATCTTGGCCGCGGCCGACCGCATCTTCGCCAGCGCCAAGCTGCCTCGTCTGAACGCCGACTTGCTCGCGGTGGCCGATTTCACCGCCGGGCGCCTCTCTCTCCCGGCATGGGTCCACACAGCGGTGCCGAAGCTCACCCTGCGCACCCTCCAGCGCTGGCGGGCGGCAGCCAGGGATGGGCGGACCGCCGCCCTCGGCGTCGATCGTGGTGCCTCCCGGCGCGGGCTCGGCGTTCTCGATACGGCCGAGGACGGACAGGTGAGGGTCTACGGTCTCGCGCTGATCGCTCGCCAGCCGCACCTGTCGGCGGACCACGTCCGAGAAATGCTCTGCGCCCGCTTTGGCGAGAGCCTGACCGTGATCAAGGCCGGCGGCGTGGTGAAGACGGTGCCGATGCCGCCGATCCGCACCGTCCAGGATGCGCTGCGCCGCTGGAAGACGACGGAGAAGGTCGCGCTCGCCGCGATCACCAATCCGGACGCCTACAAGAGCCGCTACAAGCTCGCCGGCAACAACGCGGCCGGCTACGTCTCCCGGCTCAACGAGGTCTGGCAGATCGATGCCTCGCCCATGGACGCCCTGTGCGTCGACGGGCGGCATTCGGTCTACCTCGCCCTCGATATCTGGTCCCGTCGCGTCGTCGTCTACGTCTCGAAGACGCCTCGCGCCGAGGCTGTCGGCCTGTTGCTGCGCCGGGCGATCCTCGCCTGGGGCGTGCCGGAGCGGATCAAGACCGACAACGGCTCGGACTTCACCGCGAAGGCCTCCCAGCGCCTGCTGGCCAGCCTCGGGATCGCGCACGAGCTGTCTCCGGCCTTCACGCCGGAGGACAAGGGCCACGTCGAGCGCGCGATCGGCACCTTCCAGCGCGACCTGGGGCCGATCCTGCCCGGCTTCGTCGGCCATAGCGTTGCCGACCGGAAGGTGATTGAGGCCCGCCGCGCGTTCTCGGCTCGGATCAACGACCACGACGACGCCAAGGCGTTCTGCGTCGAGCTGAGCGGGCACGATCTTCAGGAGTATTGCGACGCCTGGGCGGAGAACCGCTACCAGCACCGCAAGCACGCCGGCCTGCGCGAGCGCGCCGACCTCGCGATCCGCACGCCCTTCGGTGCGGCCGCCGCCTTCACCGGTGCAATCCAGCGGATCGAGGATGTCCGCGCGCTCGATCTCCTCCTCGCGCCGGTCGCCGGCAAGGACGGCATCCGCACCGTGGGCAAGCAGGGCATCCGCATCGAGCGGTCGTTCTACCTCGCCCCCCAAGTCATGCCGGATACGCAGGTGTTCGTCCGCATGGACCCGAGCGATCTCGGGCGCGCCTACCTCTTCGCGCTCGATGGCGGAGAGTACCTTGTCGAGGCGATCTGCCCCGAGATCCTGGGCGTCGATCCGGTTGAAGCCGTTGCGCTGGCCAAGGATGCGCGCAAGGCGCTGATCGACAGTCGGACCGCCGCCATCCGCCGCGAGGCGAAAGCGATCAGGCCGCGCGACTTCGCCGACACGATCCTCGGCCGGGCCGCGGCCGCGTCGAGCAAGGTGGTCGCGTTCCCACGTCCGTCTGCCGTCCACACCACACCGGAGATCGAGGCCGCGGGCCATGCCGCCCGGCGCACCAATCCGAGGCCGGCGCGGTTCGGCGCCGATAGCGCGGCGATGCTGGCGCAGATCGAGGCTGAGATCGTGGCTCCGGCCGCCCTGCCCCGTCCGAAGGTCACCGAGCTACGGCCGGTGGACCCGAAGCTCGAACGCTTCCGTCGCGCCCTCGACATCCAGCGGCGGCTGAAAGCCGGCGCCGAGGTGGCGGCGCAAGAAGCCTTCTGGCTCGGCAGCTACGCCGAGGGCCACGAATACAAGGCCATGGCCGGCTTTGTCGAAGATTTCGGCGAAGAAGCCCTCGGCTGACCTTCGCACGAAAAAAAAGGCCCCGGGTCAACCGGGGCCATCAAGTTCAGACAGAGGCATCAATGACCGCATCAGGCACCGAAAACAAGGTCCACAACTTCGCCGCCCTCAAGAACGTCGCCCTGCTCTCGGGTCTGGTGGCGGAGCTTCAGAGCATGTCGATCCATGAGGATCGCATGGGTGTGTTCTACGGCATGTCGGGCTGGGGGAAGTCCCGCGCCTGCCGCTACGCTCGCACCAAGTATCGGGCCGTCTACGTCGAGGTCCGGGACACCTGGACCCGCAAGTATCTCCTGCGCTCGATCCTGATCGAGATGGGCGTGAACAATCCGACCGGCCCCATGGCCGCGATGGAAGACCACGTGATCCAGCTCCTGGGCCAGGAGATGGACCGGCCGCTGATCATCGACGAGGCGGACAAGCTCGTCGACAAGGGCATGATCGAGCTGATCCGCTCGATCTACGATGCCTCGAAGGCCCCGGTGGTGCTCGTCGGCGAGGAAGTTCTCCCGGCGAAGCTCTCTCGCACCGAGCGCGTGGCACGCCGTTCGGAGACACGGGTCGCGGCCCAGCCCTGCGATCTGTCCGACACGCGCAAGCTCGCTGCGGCCTTCTACCCGTCGCTGAACATCGAAGACGCGCTGCTGGAGCGCCTTCGGGCCGAAACCCAGGGCAACGCTGCCCGCATCATCCGAAACCTGAAGCAATTCTCCGAGTGGGCGCGCAACGCCGGCCGACGGGACGTGACGGTCGCGGAATACGAGCCGCCGATGATCACCGGCGAACTCCCCGTTGCCCGTTCGTCCACCAGCTCGATCATCCCCATGCGCCGGAGGGCTTCCTGATGGATCGCATCCGGGTCGACGTCGCGCTCCCGCGCGGCCCCGAGCACTACTGGCGGATGATGGTCGAGCTGACCCGGAGCGCAGGCGGCTTCACCGTCACCGACATCTGGCAGCTCACGAACAGCCGGAGCCGCCAAACCATCAAGGGCTACGTCCACCATTGCCGCGATACCGCGGCGATCGAGGCCGTAACCACCGGCGCCAACGGTGCCGTCAGCTACCGGGTCGTTAACCTTAACGGCTTGGCTCCGGTGGTCCGGCGCGACGACTTCCGCGATCAGCGTGGGCGCATCCAGGAACAGATCTGGACCACCATCCGCGGACTGCCCCAGTTCACGATCCGCGAGCTGGCGATCGAGGCGAGCACGGACGAAGTCACGGTCTGCGAGCGGGCGGCAAAGGACTACGTCCATGCCCTGCGCGAGGCCGGCTACCTCATCACGGTCCGGCCAAGCGTGCGGCTGAAGACGCCCGGCATCTTCCGCCTGGCGCCCGGCCTTAACACCGGCCCCAAGGCACCGGCCATCCTCCGGACCCGGTTCGTGTTCGACCGCAACCGCGAGGTGCCCATGGGTGCCGCGCTCGGGACGGCGGAGGACGCAGCATGAGTGCGCCCAAGGTCACCTTCACCCTGAAGGCTGAACTCGCCTGGGGCGACGCCATCACGCCCGAGATCCGTGCGCTTGCGGAGTGCGCCGACGCCCGCTCGGCAAAGGACGCAGCCAAGACGATCGGCATGTCGCCGGCGACCGTCAGCCACCTGCTCGCCGGCCACACGGAAAACCACGACCTCGATGGCATCTACGCCCGTATCCGGGGCGCTCTGCTCGGCGAAACGGTCTCCTGCCCAGCCTGGGGCGACATCCGCCGCGACGAATGCCTGACCCAGCAGGCGATGCCCTTCTCCCCAACCAGCTCGGCCCGCGCGGAGTGCTACCGCGCCTGCCGCTCGGGCTGCCCGCACTCTCGCTTGAAGGGGGCTTGAATGGCCGAGCTGCTCCCCCTCCTGACGATCCCGGAGACACTCGAAGTGGCTGCAGCGCTCCGCAGCCGGCTCGAAACCGCCCGCGATGCCCGCCGGGCAATCACCGGCGCGTCGACCTCGGCGATCGCCTCGATGGCCGTCCTCGTCGGCCAGTTCGACGCCATCGCCAAGGCGGCCGCGATCTTCACCCTGCGCAACCGCGATCACGCCGCCTGGGAGGATCTCCAGGCGCTGCTGCTGACCACCGGGCACCTGCCCCTTCCCGAACTCACTGCACAGGAGCCGACCCATGGCGAAAGCTAAGACGAAGGCTGCCGGCACGAACCTGCCGGTTCCGCAGAACGACGCTGACGCTGAGCAGCTGATCGCGAGGCTCGGCGTGCTCCAGCGTGAGGACACCGAGGCCAAGGCGACGCACGACGCTGTGGTCGCGGCTCTGGAGGAGAAGCGCGGGACCGCCGTGAAGGTCTTCCAGGAAGTCCAGGGCGTAATCGTGGACGCGCTCAACGTATGGGCCACGGCAAACCGCGACCGTCTGACCAATGGCGGCAAAACGAAAACGGTGCGGCTGCCGACAGGCTCGATCCTGTGGCGGGATGGCAAATACTCGGTGAAGCACCGGGGCCTCAAGAACGAAGACGTGGTGATCGCCATCAAACAGCGCATCACAACTTTGCAGGTGAAAATCGCGGAAGCGAGGAAGCAGCGACGCGTAAAGCAAGTGCCTCCCCTGGTCGCTGAGATCATAGCCTTGGAAGGGTTCCTCCGAGAGAAGGTCGAGCCAAACAAGGAGGCGATGCTCGCCGCGCGGGAGATCGCTGAGACGATCCCCGGTGTGACGGTGCCACGAGGCGGCGAAGAGTTCGTTGTCGAGCCGCTCGCCTCGCAGATCGGCGAGGTCGCGTCGTCATGATCACCGTCCTCGCCTTCGTCGCCCTCGAATGGTCTGCCGCCGCGCTCGCCGTGGCCGCTGCCGTCTACGCGGCCGCCACCGGCTCACTGCTCATCACCGGGATCTCGGCCGCCGCGGCGATCGTCGCCGGCTTTCTCCGGGCTATCGCCTTCGGCCGGGCGACCGCTCGGCGCAGCGACGACATGCTGGCGGGCCTCCGGCCGGTGCTCCGCCCCGCCAACGACGAGCGGGGGGCGTCATGACGAACCGTCTGGGCCTCACGCGTAAGCAGCGCGAGCTGCTCGACTTCGTGAGCGCCGAACTCGAAGCCGGCCGGCCATCGCCCAGCCTCGCCGAGATCGGTGCGCACATGGGGATCGCGAACCGCTCCGGTGTTCACCGCCTGGTCGCGTGCGTGATCGAACGCGGGTGGCTGGTGAATGAGCCCAAGCTCTCGCGAAGCCTCGCCCTGCCGGGCGTCCGACCAGTCTCAGCTGCTGAAGTTCGTGACGCGTCACCGGTATCCATCACGATCCCGGCCCACCTTGCAGCCCGCCTGGCCGCGCATTGCAAAGCCCGGCGGCGGCGGGTTGGAGAGGTGGTTTCTGAAGCCCTGGACAGTCACCTTCGGTGGCCGTCATGAGCACCCTGCAGATGATTGGCGCTGCCTACCTGCTCCTGTCAGCGGGATGCGCGATCGGGTTTGTCGCCGCGAACCTGCTGCGGGGGGCGAAATGACCCCCGCTCGCATCGCTCCGGGGCAGATCCGGGCCATTCACGCGATCAAGACCCGCACCCGCCTCGACGACGGCTCCTATCGCGCGATGCTCGGCAGCTTCGGCGTGGTCTCGTCGAAGGATCTCAGCCACGACGAGGCGGCCCGCCTGCTGTCCCGCCTGCGCGACATCCCCGGTGCCGACCGCCCGGCGCTGCCGGCGGCGACGGGCCGCTACGCCCCGAAGCTCCAGGCCATGTGGATCGCGCTGTGGAACCTCGGCGCGGTCCGCAACAGCCGCGACAGCGCGATGCACGCGTTCCTGGAGCGCCAGACCGGCATCGAGCACACCCGCTTCCTGCGCGACGCTAGGGACGCCTCTGCCGCCGTCGAGGCGCTGAAGGCTTGGCTCGTCCGTGAGGGCGTCGCCTGGCCCGAGATCACGAAGGATCGGGCGACGGACCTTCTCGCGATGAAGCTCGCGATCGTGCGGGCGCAGTGGCAGCGCGGGATAGCGCTCGGCGTAATCGAGGCCATGGGCCGAGCCGAGGACTGCGACGGCCTGCAGAACTATGCCTCGTCGGTGCTGTACGGCGCACCGCGCCGGCTCGGCGCCATCGACGATCCTCGCCTTACCCCGGCCGATCTCGACAAGGTCTCGGCCGCGCTCGGCCGCAAGATCCGTCGGACAAAGTCCGCCGCTGGGGAGGCGCTCAATGTCGATTGAAGCACGCATCCCCGAGGCGTGGCGGCACCCGGCCTTTCACGACATGCGTCGGCGCATTGAGACGCTGGAGGAGGAGAACCGGCAGCTTCGCGACCTGATGAAGCCAGCGGTCGTGTTCCCTCTGGCCTGGGGCCTGACGCGGCGCGAGGCAGACCTCTTGGCCATCGTTTACGGCGGCCAGGGCTGCGTCCGCTGGGCGGTCATCCGCGCGATGTTCTTCGAGCTGGGCGACGATCGCTCCAAGGACGTGATCACGGTCTTCCTCTCGAAGGCGCGTCCGAAGCTCAAAGCTCAGGGCGTGACCATCGAGACGCGGCATGGCGTAGGCCTGATGCTGCCCGCCGAGAGCCGCAGCATCATCGACGGAGCCTTGTCGGCCATGGCCGGGCGGGGGGGCTAGCTGATGGTCACGCCCTACTACCCTCCCCGGAAACCCGCGCCGCTAAAGCGCCAGGTCCAGTGTCTAACCTTTGCGGCGGTGGAGCACGCGAACGGATACTGGAGCTACATCGCCCGCTACGGCGACATCACGGCCTACACCATGAAGGGGTGGCCGGACGCCACGAAGTGGATGGATCTGCCGGAGTGCCTAGCCGATGCGGCCCGGACGCTGGCGTACTTCGCTGAGCACGAGACGGAGATCCGCGCCTTCCTCGCGATGACGCCCGACACGCGGGCGGCGGTCGCCTCCCATGGTGCGATCGTTGCCGAGCTGGCTCGCGAGCTGGCGAAGCGCGAGGCCGTAGCCAAGGCCGGAGGGCCGAAGCGATGAGCCGCGCTCGCATGAAGGAAAAAATCGCGGCGCTACGGGCGAAGACGCGCTCGGCCGGCTGCACCGAGGCCGAGGCGATGGCCGCCGCCGAGCTGGCCGCGAAGCTGATGGCAGATCACGGCCTGTCGGACGCCGAGATGACGATGTCTGAGGCGTCGGCGCGGGAGGATACCAGTCGAGCGACGTGGCGGACGCCGCTGGCCGAGGCCATCGCCCACTGCACGAACACTGCGGCGATCCTGCTGGTGGATGGCCAGGATGGCGGGTCCGAGATCCTGTTCATGGGTCGAGATCCCGGCCCGGAGATCGCGATCTACCTGCGCGACGTGTGCTTCCGCGCCGTGGCGCGCGAGCTGAAGGCGTTCAAGGCCGCCACGTTCTACCGGCGCCGGCGCACCGTCGCGACCCGCCGCCAGGCAGCATCCGACTTCGTCGCCGCGCTCGTGCAGCGCCTGATGAACCGCCTGATGGTGCTGTTCTGCCCGACCGTCGACAAGACGGCCCGGCTGGAGGCTCGCGCTGCGCTTCAAGTCCGCTTTGAAGGAGGCGTCGCGATGCGGATGCCCGAGCGGAAGATGCGGTTCTCGGATGCGGCCGCGGCCGGCTGGGTCGCGGGGGGCAATGTCGCTCTCAACCACGGCCTCGGCGCGGATGCCGGGCCCGGCGTTGCCCTCCTCGGCGAGCTGGGCGACTGATGACCGGCGCCGCCTACTACATGCGCCTCGACGAGCTGGTGGACGTGATCGGCGACGTCGCCGCGCTCCGGCTCGTCTCGGCCATGGGCGGCACCCGGTTCTACGTCCGGCAGAAGATCCCGGCCGACAGCGCGATCGTCGCCGCGATCGGTATGGAGGCCGCGCAGATCCTGGCCGACCATATCGCGACTGGCATCGGCGGCCTGGCCGTCGAGATCCCGTGCGGTCCCGCGAGCCAGATGGCACAGTATCGCCGCCGGTTGCTGGAGATGGCAGACACGCCCGGTCTGACTGAGGCGCAGATCGCCCGCGAGATGGGCGTGCATTCCCGGACGGTCCGGCGAGCGAGAGCCAAGCTCCGCGACGGCGCGGACGACGACGATCAGGGCCAGTTGTTCTAGCGCCACGCCGGGCTATTCTGCCGGCGAATAGCGGCCTCCCCCATCGGACCCGGACAGGTGTCCGGGGTACGCCGAGGCACCCCATCAGCCACCGTCACCCGACGAATTTCCGGGGCGACCATGGCTCGACAGACCACCGAACGCGGCAAGGAATTTCTCTCGTCGTTCGAGGGGGTCGTGCTGAAGGCCTACCCCGATCCCGGCACCGGCAAGGCGCCATGGACGATCGGCGTCGGGCACACGGCCGCCGCCGGTGCCCCGGTGGTGGTGAAGGGCATGGTCATCACCCATGCGACTGCGATGGATATCCTGTCGCGCGATCTGGTGGTCTTCGAGAGCTGGCTCAACAAGCTCGTGAAGGTCGAGATCACGCAAGCGCAGTTCGATGCGCTCGCCTCCCTGATCTTCAACATCGGCCCAGGCAACTTCCAGAAATCCAGCGTGCTGCGGCTGTTGAACAAGGGCGACAAGCTCGGCGCTGCCGCCGCGTTCGCCTCGTGGAACAAGGCCGCCGGCAAGGTGATGTCCGGCCTCGTGCGCCGCCGCGCGGCCGAGCGCACCCTCTTCGAGACCGGCTACTACGGCTCGGCGATCGCTGCCAACGACGACGAGACGGTCGGTGTCGTGATGGCCAGTGGCTCGCCTCACCCGGAGGGCGTGCGCGCGCTCCAGGCCGACCTGATCTCGCTCGGCCTTCTGCCGGTCGGCGACGACGACGGCGACTTCGGCCGGGAGACCGAGGCGGCCGTGCGCGCCTTCCAGCTCAAGCACGCTCTCACGGTCGACGGCCGCGCCGGGCCTGCAACCCGCTCCGCCATGGCGGCCGCCCTCAAGAAGGCCGCCAAGCCGATCGCGGTCGCGATGTTCCCGCTCCGCGACCAGCCCCTCGACCTTCCCGCCGCAGCCTGACCGGAGGCTCCCATGTACGCCCTGTTTCCGCTCCGCCCCTACGTCTCGGCCATGCTCCAGCGCATCGCCGTCCTGGTGATCGCGCTGCTGATCCTCTTCGTCGTGCCGGCCCTCGCCCACGCGGCCGACGGCACGACGATCGCCCTCGGGCCTCTGCTCGGCGAGTTGCGCGGCGGCATCGAGATCGTTGCCGGCATCGTCATCACCATCGCCGTCACGGTGCTGGGCCTGCTGGTGCGGAAGTATTTCGGGGTCAGCATCGACCAGAAGTACCTCGACGCCCTGAAGGGCGTGCTCGCGGACGGGGCGCACGTGGCGCTCGATCGCGCCCAGGCCTCGTCGGAGACGATCAGCCTCGACGTGAAGTCGGCCGCCGTCGTTCACCTGGTCGACCACGCCCGGCTGATCGTGCCGGTCGCTGTGAAGCGCCTGAAGCTCGACGACGACAAGCTAGGGGAGATGGCGCTCGCGCAGATCCTGAAGGCGCTGCCGGTCCCGGCTGCCATCGTCGCCGACCCGGTCCCGCCGGCCGGCGCCGCCTAGCTCTCGCTGACCGTCGACAGGTTCAAGGATCATCCCGTGAAGCGCGTTGCCGCCGCCACCGTCACCCCGCTCGTCCGCTTCGTCGAGTGGATGTTCGGCCCGCTCGCCCAGGGGATCGACCTCCTGCTGTTCCTGTTCGCGGCGGCCTGGGGCGGCCTGATGATCTTCCGGCCCAAGATCTTCGACGTCGGCACCTTCGTCGGGATGCAGTGGCTACCGGATTTCACCTGGATCGCGATGTTCGGCGTCCTGACGGCCTGGCACGCCGCCGGCATGTTCCTCGGCCACCGGCGGGCGCTGCGCTACTCCGCCTGCCTGTTCTCGGCCTGGATCTGGATCACCGTCTCGGCGAGCTTCGCCACCATCGAGATCACGACCGGCGTGCTCTGCTACGGCATCGTCGGCTCCTTCGCCCTGTGCGGTGCGCTCTACCTCTCGGGTCAGCCCCGCAAGCCGGTATAGTCGCGTGGGGAACGACAAGAATATCGAGCTGGCGCTCCGCGTCCTCGACGGCTCCGGGCCGATTGGCTTCTACATCGCCGCGGCGATCGTTGGGCTGACCCTCGCCGTCATCGTGTTCGCCCGCGTCGCCGGCCTGTTCGACGGCACCCGGACGGACGCCCAGAAGACCGGCTTCCTCGATCGGGTGCTCGCCCAGTACGACAAGCTCGCCGCGAGCGAGGAAGCGCTTCGCAAACAGGCCGAACGCCTGGAGGCCGAGAACGACGGACTGAAGGATCGCTCGCGCGAGCTTCAGACCAGCATCGAGCTGCTCCGCGTCCAGATCCGCAGGGCGATCGACCTCTTGTCTGCCGTCCGAGATGGCAAGCTCCAGCCGGCCGACGTCGGCGCCGAGCTGGCGGAGCTGGTGAAATGATCGACCCGTGGTTCGGAGCCACTGTCGCAGCGGTCATCCTGCTGGTGTTCTGCCTCGGCCTCGTCGTCCCGAGGCGGCCGCGCGTGGTCCGAACGACGCTGGCCACCGGCAAGCTCGATGCGATCAGCCTCCGCCTCGATCAGCTTGAAGCGAAGCGAGACCTGCGCCTCGATCAATTGGAGGCGAAGCAGGACAAGAACGACCACGACGTGCGCAACATTCGCATGGCGATGGAGAGCGTCCCGACCAAGTCGGCGATGAACAAGGTGCTCGTCGAAGTCGCGACGCTGACCGGCAAGGTAGAGGGCATGCACGATACGCTCTCGACCAACGGTCATTCGCTGCGGCGGATCGAAGACTTCCTGGTCAAAGCCGCCATCGACAACATCGCAGCCGCCAAAGGATCTGAGGCCCACAAATGACCTCGTCGTTCACCCGTCATCTCGAACAGGACGCTCGGCTCGTCATGCTGACGGAGCTGTATCGCCAGCCCGCCGGCCGCCTCAGCGAAGCCGGGCTGGAGCAGGCCCTGATGGCCTTCGGGCATGATCGCTCACGCGATTGGACCCGGACCCAGATGCGCGAGATGGAAGAGCTGGGCGCCATCGTGCTGACCGAGGCTCACACCGTCCTGATCGCCCAGATCACGAAGGCCGGCGTGAAGCACGTGCTGCGGCAGTCCAAGATCGAGGGCATCAAAGAACCCGTCGTGGGGGTCTGAGATGGCCGAGCGTCGGCGCCTCTCGTCGATCGACATGCTGCCGGAAGAGGCAGCCGACGACATCGTCTGGGCGACCCAGCAGCTCGCCGGCCGCGAGCGGACCCAGGCCGACATCCTGGACGAGCTGAACGAGCGGCTGACGGTGAAGGGCCTGGAGACCATCTCCAAGTCCGCCTTCTCCCGGCACAGCGTGAACCGCGCCGCGGCACAGCGCCGGATGCAGGAAGCGCGCGCGATGTTTGCCGGGATCTCCAGCGAGTTCACGGCGGCCGATGTCGACGAGAACACCGTCATCCTGGGCGAGTTCATCAAGACGCTCATCATCGAGCTCGTCGGGGACGGTGCCGGCGTGAAGAAGCCGAAGGATGCGATGGAGCTGGCCAAGGCCTTCCAGGCCACCGTGTCGGCGCAGAAGATCTCGACGGACCGCCGGCAGAAGGTCGAGGCGGAGATCCAGGCGAAGCTGGCGAAGGCCACCGACGCGGCGATCGACGTCGTCGCTCAGGAGAAGGGCCTGACCACCGACACAGTGCGCGGGATCAAGGAGCGCATCCTCGGCCTGCGCCTGCCGAAGCCGGCCGGCCCATGAGCGCCCCTGTAGACGACGAAGACTTCCGGGTCGGTCGCGCGATCACAGAGAAGGAATGGGCCAAGCTCCGGCGTGAAAGCCTAGTCGGTCTCCCGCCCGAGCTGGACCCGAGCGACCCGGAGATCCTGTTGGCCTATCAGCGCCGCTTGCTGGAGACGACGGCAACGCACCAGGTCACGGTCTGCCCGAAGTCGCGACGGATCGGGGCGACCTGGGGCGTCGGCGCCGACGCCGTGCTCACCTCAGCGGCCACCCGTGCCGCCCGCGGGATGGACACGTTCTACATCGGCTACAACCTCGACATGGCCCGCGAATTCATCGACGTCTGCGGGATGTGGGCGGTCGCGTTCTCGCAGGCTGCCACCGAGGTCGGCGAGTTCGTCTTCGACGACGTCAACCCGTCCGATCCGGCCGACACGCGCTCGATCCAGGCCTTCCGCATCCGGTTCGCCTCCGGCTTCGAGATCGTGGCCCTGTCGTCCCGGCCGCGCTCGCTCCGCGGCAAGCAGGGCTACGTCATCATCGACGAAGCCGCCTTCCACGACGATCTTGAAGGGTTGTTGAAGGCGGCCTTCGCCCTGCTGATCTGGGGCGGGAAGGTGCTGATCATCTCGTCGCACAACGGCGAGGGCAACGCCTTCAATCGCCTGGTCGAGGACGTCCGGGCGGCACGCCGGCCCTACGCCCTCGTCGAGGTCGACTTCGACCAGGCGCTTCACGACGGGCTCTACCGCCGCGTCTGCATGCGCAAGGGCGAGGACTGGACCCCCGAAGGTGAGGCCGCCTGGCGCGCCGAGATCATCGCGATCTACGGCGACGGCGCCGACGAAGAGCTCTTCGTTATCCCCTCCGAGGGGACCGGCTTCTGGCTCCTGCCGGCCGTGATCGAGGCCTGCATGCAGCGGGACATCCCGGTGCATCGCTGGGAGATGCCGGCCGCCTTCGCCTACCAGCCGGAGCCGGAGCGCGAGGCGATGGCGCGCACCTGGTGCGAGAGCGTCATCGGCCCATCGCTTGAGCGCCTCGATCCACGCTACCCGAGCTACTTCGGCCAGGATTTCGGGCGCGTCTCGGATCTCACCGACATCTGGCCGCTCCAGATCCTACCGGGCATGTTCCGCGCTACGCCGTTCCTCGTGGAGCTGCGCAACATCCCGTTCGCCCAGCAAAAGCAGATCCTGTTCTGGATCGTGGATCGCCTGCCGCGGTTCGCCGGCGGCGCGCTCGACGCCGGCGGCAACGGCGCGGCGCAGGCAGAGTATGCCGCCCAGAAGTACGGCCCTCAGCGTATTGCCCAGATCAAATTCTCGATCGAATGGTATCGCGAGAACATGCCCAAGCTGAAGGACACCCTGGAGAGCCGGGGCATGTCGCTGCCGGCCGATCCGGACGTGCTCGGCGACCTGAAGCTCGTGAAGATCATCGACGGCGTCGCCCGAGTGCCGAAGACGCGATCAGTGGAGAAGGGCGAGGGCGCAGCCGAGGGCAAGACGAAGCGGCGCCACGGCGATGCGGCGATCGCCGCTGCCCTCGCGCATTTCGCCTCGCTGATGCCGGCGATGGAGTTCGGCTACCGCGCCGCGCCGCGGTTCGCGCGTCAGACGGACGGCGCGCCGATGCGGTCCGAGGATTACGAGGATGATCGCCGCGATCCGCTCGCCCGCCGGCCGCTCGGTGCCGGCCTGAGGGGAAGCCTGTAGCCGCCATGGCTGGCGATCGCATCAACTGCTGCGTTCCCTTCTGCCGGCGCTGGCACCGCGGCGACGCCGGCGGCGAGTGGATCTGCTGGGATCACTGGAAGCGCATCCCGCTCGCCCGTCGACGTGCGTACATCCGCGCCTACGACGAGCGCCTGCCGCGGCCGTGGGGGCAGCTACGACGCACGCCGCGGTGGATGGGGTATCGTCCGGAGCGGACGGCCGACAGTCGGCAGTGCACCCGTCCCCGCAATATCCGAGCGATCTGGCGCCTGTGGGCGCGCCTCAAACGATCCGCCATCGAGAGAGCGTTGTAGCTATGGCCGTCCCCCAGATCCTCGGCCCCGACGGTCAGCCGATCCGCCGGGAGGTGCTGACCACCGAGGTGGCGCGGCCGACCCTCAGCGGCGTGCGCAGCGTCCTTTCAGGCTACCCGGCCGATGGCCTGACGCCCGGCCGCGTGGCGATGATCCTGCGCGAGGCCGATCAGGGCGTCCCGCTGCGCTACCTGGAGCTGGCGGAGATCGTCGAGGAACGCGACCTTCACTACCTCGGCGTCCTCGGCACCCGGAAGCGCTCGGTCGCCCAGCTCGAGATCACCGTCGAGGCAGCATCCGACGACGCGATCGACGTGGAGAAGGCGAACCGCGTCCGCGAGTGGCTGAAGCGCGACGAGCTTCAGCAGGAGCTGTTCGACATCCTCGACGCCATCGGCAAGGGCGTGTCGTTCACCGAGATCGTCTGGGATACTTCGGCCGGGCAGTGGGAGCCGGAGCGGCTGGAGTGGCGCGATCCGCGGTGGTTCACCTTCGACCGGATCGACGGGCGCACGCCGCTTCTGCGCACGGACACCGGAGACGTCCCGCTCGACCCGTTCAAGTATGTCCGGGCCGTCATCGCCGCGAAGTCGGGCCTGCCGATCCGCTCCGGCCTGGCGCGCCTGGCGTGCTGGGGTTGGATGTTCAAGAGCTTCACGCTCCGGGATTGGGCGATCTTTACCCAGACCTACGGACAGCCGATCCGCGTCGGCAAATACGAGAGCAGCGCCACCGGGCCGGAGCGGGACGTGCTGTTCGACGCGGTGGCCAACATCGCCGGCGACTGCGCCGCGATCATCCCGCAGAGCATGACGATCGAGTTCGTGGAGCTGAAGGCAGCTGCCTCGAACGCCGACATCTACAAGGCCCGCGCCGACTGGCTCGACCAGCAGATCTCGAAAGGTGTCCTGGGGCAGACCGCGACCACCGACGCGATCGCCGGCGGGCACGCCGTCGGGCAGGAGCACCGCCAGGTCCAGGAGGATATCGAGCGCGCCGACGCGAAGGCTCTCTCGGCGATCCTCAACCGCGACCTGGTGCGGCCGTGGATGGATCTCGATTACGGCCCGGGCGGACCGTATCCGCGCCTGCGGGTCGGGCGTCAGGACGTCAAGGACATCACCGCGACCAGCACCGCGTTGAAGGATCTCGTACCGATGGGCCTTCGGGTCCAGACGAGCGACGTGCGTGACATGCTCGGCTTCCCCGATCCGGATGCCGGCGCCGAGGTGCTGGTGGCCCCGGCCGTCGCAGCACCCGCCTTGACTGGGCCGGGCGGCCCCGGCGCGCCGGCGATCGCCGGGGAGCTGCCGCCCGCCCTTCAAGCGGCGTTCGACGCGGCTTCAACGCAGGACGCGATCGACACGTCGATCGAGGCCATCCTCGCCGATCAGGGCTGGGAGCGCATGGTGGCACCGATGATCGAGGGCCTCGATCACAAGCTTGCCGCCTGCTCCTCGATCGACGAGGCTCGCGACGTGCTGGCCCGCCATCTCGCGACGATGGACGTCGGCGCCCTGGCGGAGACCCTGGCGCGTGCGGCCTTCGCCTCGCGGCTGACCGGGGAGACGGGTCAGGCCCTCTCGGACAAGGTCTGATCCGTGACGCAGCCGACGATCACGCCGCTCGCGCCGGCCGAGGCGATCGCCTCACTGACGGCCCGCGGCCTTCGGCTTGATCCCAGCTTCGGCTGGCAGGACGCTTGGCAGGCCGATCACGCCACGATGTTCACGGTGGCGAAGTCCGCCGGCTTCGACATCCTGAAGGACATCCACGACGGTCTGACCCAGGCCCTCGCCGAGGGCACCACCTTCGAGACCTTCGCCAAGAACCTCCGGCCGGCGCTGGAGGCGAAGGGCTGGTGGGGCCGGAAGGAGGTGGTCGATCCGACGAGCGGCGAGATCCAGGAGCGGACGCTCGGCTCGACGCGGCGGCTGCGCACGATCTTCGACACGAACATGAGGGTCTCCTACGCGGCCGGGCATTGGGAGCAGTTCGACCGCAACCGGCGGTCCCGGCCGGTCCTGCGCTACGTGGCGATCCTCGACGGCCGCGTGCGGCCTGCGCACCGGGCGCGGCACAACCTCACCCTGCCGATCGACGATCCCTATTGGGATACCTGGGCGCCGCCCTGCGGCTGGGGCTGCCGCTGCACGCTCCAGAGCCTGTCCCTTCGCGACGTCGAGCGGATGCGGGGCGAGCTGAAGTTCACCCCGCCGCCGGAGACGATCCGGACGTTCACGAACAAGCGCACCGGCGAGGTCGCGAAGGTGCCCGACGGCATCGATCCCGGCTGGGCCTACAATCCCGGCAAGGCCGGATGGCAGGCCTCGACGGTGGCGGGCAAGCTCCCGGCCGCCCCGCCCGTGATGGCCGCGGCGGCCACGGCCGACCCGAGCTGGCCGGCCGCGAAGCTCGCCGACGAGTTCGGGTCATGGCTCGACCAAGCGTCGGCGAAGAAGCCGGTCCCGCAATCGCCATGGACCGTCGGCGCGCTCGATCGCCCGGTTCTCGATGCGCTGGCACACCAGGGCGTCGCGGTGCAGACCGGCGCGATCGCCGTCGAGGCGCCGGCCGCCCCGGAGATCCTGATGCCGGTTGCCGGCAGCGCGGGCGCCGTCCGCATGGTCCGGAGGCTGCCGGAGATCCTGGCGACGCCGAAGGCCGTGCTCTGGGACAAGGCCGCCGGCGAGCTGGCCTACGTCTTCGGCGTGCCGGGTGATGACGTAGACGATCGCCTGGTGGTCCGCGTGAAGCTCGGGCCGGAGGTTGCCCCGGACGCCGCGACGATCGAACGGCTCCGGCCGAACCTAGTGGCGTCGACCGGCATCTTCCGCCTCGCGGCACTCGTCGGATCGGTCGCCTATACCCTGCTCACGGGCAGCCTCTGAATTTGCGGGCCGCTGAGAGGCGCCGGCTGTTTCGGCGCGACCGTCGGCGCCAAAATCCATTGAAGCCGGAATTGAAGCGCCTGGTGAGATCTGACGGGCCTTCCGGCTCCGGGTCGAACTGCTATCGTCCGCCCCACGGCGCCTGACCCGGCCGCGTCCGCATCGCATATCCGTGGCGGACACCTGTCCGGGGTACGCGTTGAACCGGGCTCCCCCATGGTCCGGGCATGTCGAAGCCCGCCGCCCAGCAGACCGCCCTCTGCGCCTCGTTGCCGATCCCGGCGGCCGAGGGCGGCGCTGCGCCGGAGTGGATACACCTGGTCCCGGCCGGCGAGATCCGCACGGTCGACGGGCGCGGCCCCTACCGCGTCGCCGACGTCGACGGCCTGATCCGCATCAGCATGCAGGGCGAAGCGCGCCTGCCGATCGACGAGAACCACTCCACCGACCTGGCCGCGCCGCGTGGCGAGCCCGCGCCGGCGATGGGCTGGATCACGTCGCTTCAGTCCCGCGCCGACGGGATCTGGGGCCAGGTCGAGTGGACCGGCACCGGCCGCCGGCTCGTGAGGGGCAGGGCCTACCGGCACATCTCGCCGGTCATCCGGCATCTCGCGGACGGGACGGTCACCGGCCTCCTGCGCGCCTCCCTCGTCAACCGCCCGAACCTTCAAGGGCTGACTTCGCTCCACCAAGAGGACGACACGATGGATTTCATGGCGAAGCTCCGCAAGGCGCTGGGGCTGGCAGACGACGCCGACGAGGCGGCCGTCATGGCGAAAGTCAGCACGTCGACCAGCGCGACGGCGTTGCAGGCGGCGATCGCCCCGATCGCCAAGGCCGCCGGCCTCGCCGACGGCGCGGACGCGGCCACCGTGCTCCAGGCCGTCCAGGATCTGCGCGATCCGACGAAGGTCGTGCCGGTCACTGCCGTCACCGCGCTCCAGCAGGAGCTGACCGGCGTCCGTACCGAGCTGACGGGGCTTCAGTCCAGCATCGCCAAGAAGGCGGCCGAGATCGCGGTCGATGCCGCGATCAAGGCCGGCAAGGTCTCGGCTCCGAAGGCGATGCGCGACCACTACATCGCGCGGCACATGGCCGACCCGGCCGGCGTCGAGAAGGAGTTCGAGGCGATGGTCTCGCTCCACGCCCGCGGCGGCGGCAGCGCCGCTCCGCCCGCCCTCGACAAGGACGGCAATCCCGGCCTCGACGCCGAGGAGGTCAAGCTCATCGCGCTGATGGGCATCGACCCGGAGGCCTACCGCAAGACCAAGGCCGCCCAGGCGGCGCGTGAGGAGGCACTCTGATGGCCGCGCTGACCGCCAACCGGAACACCGTCTCCCGCTCCGGCTCGCTGCGCGAGCCGCCGGTGAAGGGCGGCGTCAAGATCTACGCCGGCGCTATGGTGGCGATCGACGCCAGCGGCCTCGGCATCCCGGCGGCGGCCGTCGCCGCGCTCCGCGTGATCGGCCGGTCCGAGGATCTGGTCGACAACACCGCGGGCGCCAACGGCGACGTGCGGGCCAAGGTCACCACCGGCATCTTCGCCTACGGCAACTCCTCCGGCGCCGACCTGATCGGCCTGAAGGACGTCGGGCAGCCCTGCTACGCGGTCGACGATCAGACCGTCGCCCTCACCGATAGCGCCGCCGCCCGCCCTCGGGCCGGCACGATCTTCGACGTCGACCAGCTCGGCGTCTGGGTGAAGTTCTCCTGAGGCCACACGCACCATGCTGATCAATTCCGCGAACCTCCGCACGCTCTACACCGGCTACTCGGCGGCGTTTCAGAGCGCCTTCGACGGCGTCACGCCGCTCTACACGCGGGCGGCCATGGTGGTGCCGTCCTCGACCCGCTCGAACGAGTACGGCTGGCTCGGGCAGCTCCCGCGCATCCGCGAGTGGATCGGCGACCGTGTCGTCCAGAACCTCGCGACCCACGGCTACACGATCCGCAACCGGTCGTTCGAGAGCACGATCGCCGTCACCCGCGACGACATGGACGACGACAACCTCGGCATCTACTCGCCGATGTTCTCCGAGTTCGGCCGCGCCTCGGCGACCTTCCCCGACGAGCTGGTCTGGCCGATGTACCCGGCCGGGTTCTCGACCCCGTGCTTCGACGGGCAGTTCTTCTTCGACACGGATCACCCCGTGCTCGACGCCAACGGCCAGGTCTACTCGGTGGCCAACACCGACGGCGGCACCGGCGCGCCGTGGTTCCTGATCGACGACAGCCGCGCAATCCGGCCGATCATCTTCCAGAACCGCCGGCCCTTCGAGCTGGTGCGCATGGACCAGCCGACGGACGAGCGCGTCTTCAGCGCCAAGGAGTTCCGCTACGGCACGGACGGCCGTTGCAACGCCGGCTACGGCTTCTGGCAGCTCGCCTGGGGCTCGAAGCAGCCGCTCGACGCCGCGCACTACGAAGCCGCCCGCGTCGGCCTCGCGACGATGAAGGGCGATTACGGCCGCCCGCTCGGCGTGTCGGGCCGCCTGCTGATCGTCGGCCCCGCTCAGGAAGGAGCCGCGCGCAAGCTGCTCACCAGCGAGCTCGTGAACGGCGGCGAGACCAATCAGTGGAAGGGCACCGCCGAGCTGCTGGTCGTTCCCTGGCTTGGCTGATCCCCGCCTGACCCCCGCCTGACCCGGCATCGCCCTCGGCGCCTGCCCGAACCCGCCTCGATCTTCAGGAGCCACCATGTCGAAAGCACCTCGCCCGTCGGCTTCCGCCGGCACTCTCGGTGGATCGCCGGCCGCCGGCACCGCCGCTCACGCGGCGCCGGCC
>NZ_VRVH01000360.1:0-3972 GCF_008040095.1 Methylobacterium sp. WL6
ACGCCGGAGCGGCGGGCGTGCGGGCGGGTGCCGGGGCATGACGGCCCATCGCGCTCGAGGCGCGCGTTCCGCGGGGTCACACCGTCGCGCGGCGGGGTTGGAACGGCGGCCTCGCTTTCCCCATCCGGCGGGGCGGCGTATGAGGACGTTCCCGAACCGTTGCGAGACCCCATGTCCGCCTCCCCGATCGCTCTCCACGCGAGCGGTCCCGCACGCGACCCGGCCGCCGACGAGGCCCTCGACCCCGATGCGATGCGCCGGCCGCTGCCGGATGCGTGGTACTGCGTCGGCCAAGCCTCGGGCCTGACCGGCAAGGCGCTCCGCGCGGTCGAGCTGAACGGCGAGCAGATCGTGATCGGGCGCGATGCGGACGGCGCCCCGTTCGCGCTGCGCGACCGCTGCCCGCACCGCGGCATGGCGCTGTCCAAGGGCGGCTTCGACGGTGCCGAGCTGGTCTGCCCGTTCCACGGCTGGCGCTTCTCCACCGAAGGCCGCTGCCGCGACGTGCCGACCCTCTCCGAGCACGACACGGCCGACTTCTCGAAGATCGTGGTGCAGCGCTTCCCCGTGATCGAGAGCGCCGGCTTCGTCTGGGTCAACCCGCATCTCGGGACGCCGGGCGAGACGCCCGCCCTGCCGGCGCTCGACTTCCTCCCGGTCGGCTCGCTCGTGGTCGAGCTCGTGGTCGAGGCCTCGTTCGACCTGACGACCTTGAGCCTCGTCGATCCCGGCCACGTCGCCTTCGTCCACGATTCGTGGTGGTTCCGGCCGTCCAAGGCTCTGCGCGAGAAGAAGAAGACGTTTCGGCCGGTGCCGCACGGCTTCGTCATGTCGAGCCACGCGACGACGACGAGCTCGCCGGTCTACCGCCTGCTCGGCGGGGTGCCCGACGTCGAGATCGAGTTCCGCCTTCCCGGCGTGCGCCTGGAGCGGATCACGGCGGGCGCCAAGCGCCTGGCGAACTACACCTTCGCGACGCCGCTGACCGCCAACCGCACGATGCTCACCAACGCGCTCTACTGGAACGTCTCCGGCCTTAACCTGCTCAAGCCCGTCGCCCGCCCGCTGATGCGCCAGTTCCTGACCCAGGACCAGCAGGTGCTCCAGCACGCGCAACTGGGCCTCGACCGCAAGCCGACCATGGTGCTGTTCGGACAGGGCGACCTGCCCTCGCAATGGTACTTTCGCCTGAAGCGCGAGGCGCTGGAGGCCGCGCGCGCCGGGCGCCCGTTCGCGAACCCGCTGGAGTCGCGGGAGCTGCGCTGGCGCTCGTGAGGGGCATCGGGGCGACCCGATGCGCGTCTCGGTCGCGATCCCGCCCGGGAACGTCGGTTCGGACAGCGCGATCTTGCCGTTCAGCTCCGATCAGTTCGGCAGCAGCCCCGCTTCCCGATAACTCTGGATCAGGGAATCGAACAGCGTTATGTCCGCGCGGCTTCGCGCGACGATCTGTGCGCCGGCGACCGCCGCGTAGACAGCACGCGCTCTCGCCTCGCCCTCGTTCGGCGCGACCAGCTCGGCGGCGACGAGCTGCCGACGCAGCCACGCCGTGTTGACGTCGGCGAAAGCCTGAACCTCCTTCAGGACCGGCTCGGGCAACGCATCGTATTCCGTCGCCATGAAGCTGCTGAGGCACATGCGGTTGTCGCGCGCCAGCGACAGGCGAAAGATGCCGGGGTACCGTCTCAGCGCCTCCGTCGGGCTCGCGGCATGCGCCGACACGTCCTCGAGGTCGCGGGCGATGTCCTCCCAATAGCGGCGCGCGACCGCCTCGCCGAGGAGGGCCTTGTTGGCGAAGTAGTAGTTGATGCTCGCGGCCTTGATGCCGACGGTCTCGGCGAGGTCGCGGAAATTGAGACCGCCGTAGCCGTGGGCCATCGCCGCCTCCCGGGCGGCCGCCAGGATCGCCTCCCGCACGTTCTCCTTCGACGTCGCTGCCATGCCCAACCTCCATCTGTCATATGGCAGACAGGGGTTGACGAGACAAGCGCCGAGACGTAGCATGCTGCCTGTCATCTGACAGACAGGTGAACGTGATGGAAAGCGAGACGACGATGTCCGACAAGCTCAGGCTCTTCACCTCCCCCTCGGCCTTCCCGAACCCGCAGCGCCTGCGAATCTTCATGCACGAGAAGGGCATCGCCGACCGCTTCGACGAGACGGTCTACGACATGTCGCCCGTCGGCGAGCAACGGGGATGGAAGCACCTGAAGATGAACGCCTGGGGCGAGACGCCGACCCTCGCGCTCGCGGACGGGTCCTTTCTCAGCGAGACCTCCGCCATCGCCCGCTACCTCGACGACGCGTTCGAAGGCCGCAAGATCATGGGCGAAACGGCGCTCGAGCGCGGCCTCGACCAAATGTGGGACAGCCGGGTGTGGGTGCACATCCTCTACCCCATCGTCACCGCGTTCCACGTCCTGCACCAGGGCCTGGGCCCGAAGCTCGAGCTGACCAGCAACCCGGCCTGGGGCGAGCATTCGCGCAAGGTGGCGCTGGCGCATGCCGGCCTGGTCGACCGGCATCTTGCCGACGGCCGCGCGTGGCTCCTGGGCGGCGATCAGCCGACCTTCTCGGACATCACGCTGGCGACGGCGATCGCGTTCTCCAAGTTTCCGGTCAACGCGACGCCGCTCGATGAGCGCTTCGAGCATCTCGATGCCTTCTGGCAGCGCTGGCAGACCCGGCCGACCTTCATCGCCGCCTACGCCGACCGGAGCAGCGGCGTCCCGGAGATCGACGAACGCGCCTGAGCGTCCGGCGGTCGGATCCGGTCATCGCCCCACCGCGAGCCGCCCCGTGCCGCCCTTGGACGCCGGCTTGCATTGGACGGCGGCCTGCAGACGCCGCCTTCCGACCAGTGCCGGCGCCCGTCCGCATGCCCGACATGGATCGGAGGAGGGCGGTCGCGAGGCCGGGCCTCGACCCCTATCGCGCCTTCCCCCGCGTCGCCTCGTCCTTGCAAGGCGTGATCGTCTTCGGATCGGGCCGCCGGTCGGGGGCCGGCGCCTCGAACACCGCGAGGTAGCCCACCCCGCCGTCGAGCACCGAAAAGCCCGTCTCGCGAAAACCCGCGGCGGACAGCTCGCAGCGCAGGAGCTTGGGCGGCGTGCCGTGGCGCGAGGGGATGTCGTCGGCGTCCACGATCCCGACCCGGCCGCCGGGCCTCATCGCGGCGGCGAGGTTGTGGAGCAGGCCGTAGGGCTGGGTGATCTCGTGGTACATGTGCACCAGGATCGCCGCGTCGACCGAGGCGGGCGCGAGGCGCGGGTCGTGCGGCTCGCCGCGCACCACCGTGACGTTGGACAGGTCGGCCTTGCGCAGCCGGGCTTCGAGGTCGGCAAGGTAGCGCGGCGTCACGTCCTCGGCGAGCACCCGGCCCTGCGGCCCGACCAGCGGGCTCAGCCGCGTGACGTAGTAGCCGCTGCCGGCGCCGATGTCGGCCACCGTCTCGCCCGGCTTGAAGCCCATCAGGCGGGCGACCTGCCCGAACTCGTCGGCCTTGTCGCGCTGCGCCTCGAAGGCCCATTGCGCCGCGACGATCTCGGCCACCGGCCGGTCCGGCTTCGGGAAGGCGGCAGCCGGGACGCCGGGCGGTCCCAGGGGTTCCGCCGCCTGCGCGCCGTGCGCCAGGGCCGGGAGAGCGAGAAGGAGGGCGAGGAGCGGTCTGATCATCGAAGTCCTGAACGCGCGAGGGCGGCGCTCGGTGCCGCGGCGTTGACCGCGCAGGCGTCCCGGCGCCATCAAGCGGCCATGACGAACCCGCCCCCTTCCGCCCCGCCCTGGCGGGCGACCATCCTCACGCTCTACCCCGAGATGTTTCCCGGGCCGCTCGGCGCCTCGCTGTCGGGGAGCGCGCTCGCCCGCGGCGACTGGGTCTGCGAGGCCCGCGACATCCGCGAGCACGGGCTCGGCCGCCACCGCAGCGTCGACGACAACCCGGCCGGCGGCGGCGCCGGCATGGTGCTGCGC
>NZ_VRVH01000361.1:0-3966 GCF_008040095.1 Methylobacterium sp. WL6
ACCCTCGCGTCAGCCGAGGCCCACCCTCCCCCGCACCCAAGTCGGGCCTGCCCGACTTGGGCACACAGGGTGCGGATCTCGGGCAAGCCCGAGATCCGTCGGGGGGAGGGAAGGGAGGCTCACGCCGCGCGCTTGGCCGCCTCGCGGCGCGAGAACCGCATCGTGCCGTCGTCGAGGCGGCCGAACTTCAGGGCGGCGGTGTCGAGGATGTAGTTCTGGTGCAGCTTCCACGGCTTGGTGTCGGCCTGCTTCGGCAGCAGGTGCGCGGCGCGGGTGACGTAGCCGGAGGTCAGCGGTAGGGTCGGCTCGGTGTTGAGCCGGCCGGTATCCGCCAGGGGCTCGCAGCGCGCGAAGCCGTTGGCGTCCATGTGGTTGATGAGCCGGCAAAGGTAGCGTGCCGTCAGCTCGCTCTTCAGGGTCCACGAGGCGTTGGTGTAGCCGATCGTCACCGCGAAGTTCGGCACGCCCGACAGCATCATGCCCTTGTACAGGAACGTGTTCTCCGGCTCGACCGCGCGGCCGTCGACGGAAAGCGTCATCCCGCCGATCATCTTCATCCGGAGGCCCGTGGCGGTGACGACGATGTCGGCCGGCAGCGTCTTGCCGGAGGCGAGCCGGACGCCGTCCTCGGTGAAGCTGGCGATCGTGTCGGTCTCGACCGAGGCGGCGCCGGAGCGGATCGCCTTGAACAGGTCGCCGTCCGGCACGAGGCAGAGGCGCTGGTCCCACGGCTTGTAGCTCGGGGTGAAGTGCTTGGCGACGTCGTAGTCGGGGCCGAGCTGCGCGCGCACGCCGTCGAGGATGCGCTTGGTCATCGCCGCCGGCTTCTTGCGCGCGAACTGGTAGAAGAAGATGCCGAGCGCGACGTTCTTCGCCCGCGTCAGCCGGTGGGCGAGGCCGGCCGGCAGCTTTTCGCGCAGCCAATGCGCGATTCTGTCCCGGCTCGGCAGGGCGACGATGTAGGTCGGCGATCGCTGCAGCATCGTGACGTGCTGCGCGGTCTTGGCCATCGCCGGCACCAGCGTCACCGCGGTGGCGCCCGAGCCGATCACCACCACGCGCTTGCCGTCCCAGGACAGGTCCTCGGGCCAGGCCTGCGGGTGCACCACCGGCCCGGCAAAGCGCTCGCGCCCGGGAAAGTCCGGGCTGTAGCCGTGGTCGTAGGCGTAGTAGCCGCTGCACACCGACAGGACCGCGCAGGTGTAGCGCACCGGCTCGGCGGCTTCGCCGACCTCGGCGTCGAGGGTCCACAGGGCGGCGGCCGAATCCCAGGCCGCCCGCACCACCCGGGTGCCGAAGCGGATCTTTTGGTCGATGCCCTCGGCCTGCGCGGTCTCGCGGACGTAGCTCAGGATCGAGGCGCCGTCGGCGATCGCCCGGTCGCTGCGCCAGGGGCGGAAGCTGAAGCCGAAGGTGTAGAGGTCGGAATCCGAGCGTAGGCCGGGATAGCGGAACAGGTCCCAGGTGCCGCCGATCGCGTCGCGGCTTTCCAGGATGGCGTAGGTCTTCCGCGGGCACTCGGTCTGCAGGTAGTGCCCCATGACGATGCCGGAGAGCCCGGCGCCGACGACCAGCACGTCGAAATGCCGGGCGGCGTCCGCGGCGGAGGCGGGCGCCCGAAGCGGACTCGTGGGGGGCGAGGCGTCGTTCATGGCGTCGGGCTCCGGCGGTTTCGCGCGTCGCCCCGATTTAAGGTGGACACCTTATAGACGTCAACGGGCTACCACCGTAAAATGCATCTGGCGCGAAACGTGATGGTGCCGGACGCGCCCCGCGCTCGGCGGATCGAAGGCCGGATCAGGGTGCGGGTGGATCGATGGGGCGGCCAAGTCGGACGGCGGACCTGAGGCGATGAGGACGGGCCCTGCGGCGCGCGCGAAGGATCTGCCGAAGGGCGTTGCCGGGGCCGCGGGCAGGAGCGGCGCGACGCGCGTCGCGAAGCCCGGCACGCGCGACCGCGTGCTCGCGGCCTGCCGCGACCTGTTCAATGAGCGCGGGCCGGCCGCCGTCACCACCGCCGAGATCGCCGCCGCGGTCGGCATCAATGAGGGCAATCTCTACTATCACTTCCAGCGCAAGGAGCAGATCCTGGAGGCGCTGTTCTCGGCCTTCGAGCAACGGCTCGAGGCGGTGGCGACGGCCTACGCGACGCAGGCGGGCGAGGCGCGCTACGCCCCCTACCTCGCCGGCTGGTTCACGCTGATGTGGGAGTGGCGCTTCTTCTACCGCGACGGCGGCACGATCTTCCGGCTCGCGCCGGCCCTGCGGCCGCGGCTGAAGACGGTCAGCGATTCCGGCCAGGACCACGTCCGGCAGGCGCTCGCCGGGATGAAGGCGGCGGGCCTGCTCAGGGCCGGCCCGGCGGAGACCGAGCACCTGATCGTCAACGCCTGGATCGTCTCGACCTACTGGATCGACTACCTGCGCTCGCGCCGCGGCCTCGGCGAGGTCCGGCGCGAGCACCTGGATTGGGGCGCGGCCCAGGTGGCGAGCCTGTTCCGGCCCTACCTGACCGAGGCCGGGCTCGCCGCCGCCGCGCTGGCCTGAGCCGCCGGCGGCTCAGGCCGCGCGGTAGCGCTCCGCCGCATGCGGCCGCCCGAGATTGGGCAGCATCGCCTGGCGCCCGGCCTCGTAGGCGCTCCACTGCCCGGCATCGGGCAGCGGCGGGATCGTCACGGTCTCGCGCCGGTCGAAGCCGACGAGGGCGGCGTCCACCAGCTCGCCGACCTCCATGACGTTGTCGAGGGTGTTCACGTCGGCGCCGGAGCGCTCCCAGATCTCGGTGCGGGTGGCGGCCGGCAGCACCGCCTGGACGTGCACCCCCTTGGGCCCGAGCTCGAGATGCAGCCCCTGGCTGAGATAGAGCACGAAGGCCTTGGTCGCCCCGTACACCGACATGCCAAGTTCCGGGGCGAGGCCGACGACCGAGCCGATGTTGATGATCGCGCCGGTGCCGGCCCGGACGAAGCGCGGCGCCGCGGCGTTGGCGAGCCGCGTCAGCGCGGTGACGTTGAGGGCGATGAGGGCGGCGAGCGGACCGGGATTCTGATCGACGAAGGGCCCCAGCACCGCCGCGCCGGCATTGTTGACGAGCACGCCGATGCGCGCGTCCTCACGCAGGCGCGCCTCGACGCGGGCGAGGTCGGCCTCCACGGTCAGGTCGGCCTGGACCACGTCCACGGCGATTCCGGCCTCGCGCCGCAGCCGGTCGGCAAGGGCTTCGAGGCGCTGCCCGTCGCGGGCGACCAGCACGAGGTCGTGGCCGCGACGCGCGAAGCGGTCGGCATAGGTGGCACCGATCCCGGACGAGGCGCCGGTGACGAGAACTTCGGGCTTGGTGGACATGGCCGATCTCTCCTGCTCGAACATGATGATCATCATGTATAAGCGGACATGATGACCATCATGGTCTGCGTCAAGCGCGGTGATCGGGGCCGGTGTGAGGTGGCGCACAGGGCGCGGTTTTCGCCGGATCGGATGCGAGCCGGCGGCTCAGCAAGCCGACGTCATGCGCCGCGACCGAAGCGGAAGCGCCTCTCCCTCCCCCCGACGGATCTCGGGCCTGGCCGAGATCCGCACCGTGTGTGCCCAAATCGGGCGGGCCCGACTTGGGTGCGGGGGAGGGTGGCCCGCGAAGCGGGTCGGGAGAGGGGAGCGCCGTATCCGGACAACGCGCTCCCCTCTCCCGACCCTCGCTAACGCGAGGCCCACCCTCCCCCGCAGAGGGGGGAGGGAGACGCGGGCACCTGAGCCGTGTCGGCGCACACCTGGACTCACGCTCCTCATGACCGCCCCCGACGGCCTGCCCCCCTTGCGCGAGGTGGTGGCGCGGCATGGGCTGGAGCCGAAGAAGGCGCTCGGCCAGAACTTCCTGTACGACCTCAACCTCACCGGGCGGATCGCCCGCGCGGCCGGCCCGCTCGCGGGCGTGACCGTGCTGGAGGTCGGGCCGGGGCCCGGCGGGCT
>NZ_VRVH01000362.1:0-3877 GCF_008040095.1 Methylobacterium sp. WL6
CCTCGCATCAGCGCGGGTTGGGGGAGGGGGGCGCGCGATCCGGAGAGGTCGCTCCCCTCTCCCAACCCTCGCTGATGCGAGGCCCACCCTCCCCCGCTTAAGGGGGGAGGGAAGAGGTACGGCGCATATGAAAAAGGCCCCGATCCAAGGATCGGGGCCTTCTTTTTCGTCCGAAGGCCCGAAACCCCTCAGGTGTTCATCGAGTCGAAGAAGTCGCCGTTGCTCTTGGTCTGGCGCAGCTTGTCCATCAGGAACTCGATCGCGTCGGTGACGCCCATCGGGTTGAGGATGCGGCGCAGCACGTAGGTCTTCTTGAGCGCGTCCGGGGGAACCAGCAGCTCCTCCTTGCGGGTGCCCGAGCGGGTGATGTCGATCGCCGGGAAGATGCGCTTGTCCGAGACCTTGCGGTCCAGGATGATCTCGGAGTTGCCGGTGCCCTTGAACTCCTCGAAGATCACCTCGTCCATGCGCGAGCCGGTATCGATCAGCGCGGTGGCGATGATCGAGAGCGAGCCGCCCTCCTCGATGTTGCGGGCCGCGCCGAAGAAGCGCTTCGGGCGCTGCAGCGCGTTGGCGTCGACGCCGCCGGTGAGCACCTTGCCCGACGACGGCACCACGGTGTTGTAGGCGCGCCCGAGGCGGGTGATCGAATCCAGCAGGATGACCACGTCGCGGCCGTGCTCGACCAGGCGCTTGGCCTTCTCGATCACCATCTCGGCGACCTGCACGTGGCGGGTGGCCGGCTCGTCGAAGGTCGAGGCGATGACCTCGCCCTTCACCGAGCGGATCATGTCGGTGACCTCCTCCGGCCGCTCGTCGATGAGCAGCACGATGAGGTAGCATTCCGGGTGGTTGATGGTGATCGACTGCGCGATGTTCTGCATCAGCACGGTCTTGCCGGTGCGCGGCGGCGCGACGATCAGCGCGCGCTGGCCCTTGCCGATGGGGGCGACGATGTCGATGATGCGGGGCGAAAAGTCCTTCTTCGGCGGCGCGTCGAGCTCCAGCTTGAAGCGCTGGGTCGGGAACAGCGGCGTCAGGTTGTCGAAGTGAACCTTGTGCTTGATCTTCTCCGGGTTCTCGAAGTTGATCGTGTTGACCTTGAGCAGCGCGAAGTAGCGCTCGCCGTCCTTGGGGCCGCGGATCGGGCCTTCCACCGTGTCGCCGGTGCGCAGGCCGAAGCGGCGGATCTGGGTCGGCGAGATGTAGATGTCGTCCGGGCCCGGCAGGTAGTTCGATTCCGACGAGCGCAGGAAGCCGAACCCGTCCTGCAGCACTTCGCAGGTGCCGGCGCCGATGATCTCGACCTCCTTGGCCGCGAGCTGCTTCAGGATCGCGAACATCAGCTCGGCCTTGCGCATGGTCGAGGCGTTCTCGACCTCGACCTCCTCGGCGAAGGCGATCAGGTCGGTCGGCGTCTTGGACTTGAGGTCCTGGAGCTTGACCTCGCGCATGGCGTCGAGGTCGGAGGCCGCGAGCGCGCCCTCCGTCGACGGGGTCGGGTCGGGCAAGTTCGAGTCGGGCAAGTTCGAGCCTGGGATGTCCGCGAGGGCGGAGACGTCGGACTGTTCGTTCATGGGATGTCTTGAACCGACGAAAGCGAAGGTTGAGGCAGGGAGCCTGGCAATCGGGAGAGGGCGCCGGATGTCTGGCCGCAAACGGTTGCGGCGGACCCGTGCATCGTCTGGGCGGAGCCCCGGGGGCTCACGGATGCGGCGGCGGCGCTTTTTTTAGGAGGGCAGACCACGCATATCGCGTTTTCGATGCCGGCTCAAGGGGGTGGGTTTCCGAGGCCTCGCTCCGACCGGGGGCTCGCGCGGAGCGGGCGGATCGGAGCGATGGGCGTCGCGGTCGCGGCACCCGCCGTCGTCATCCCGGGGCGCCGCGGACCTGCCCGGCATCCAGAACCGCAAGTCGCGCTGAACTTTGTGCCGTCGGCGGCTCCGGATCCCGGGCTCTGCTGCGCAGCCCCGGGATGGCAGGGTCGGTCTCGAACCGAGAGGTGAGAAAGCCGTCTCGAAGCGGATGGCCGGATCGGCCAATCCCCGCAGGACCGGATCGCTCGACGCACGACGCGCCCCCCCCGTGCGGGAGAGGGGGCGCGTCGCCCGCTGCGATGCGGGGACGGGGTCGTTCGGTGCGCGCCTACGCCGCCTTGCGGCCGCCCTTCTTGCCGGCGGGCTCCTCGGTCGGCTCGGTGCCGTCGAGGTTGAGCTTCTCGGCGATCTCCGAGAGCAGCGCGTCGGTCTTCTTCTCCTCCTGCAGGGTCTCGTCGAGGAGCTTGGCCGCGTCGGCGTAGCCGAGCTGGGCGGCCCAGGTCTTCAGGGTGCCGTAGCGGGCGATCTCGTAGTGCTCGACCGCCTGGGCGCAGGCCGCCAGCACCGCGTCGGCGGCGGGGCTGTCGCCGAAATCCTCCAGGTCCTCCTCCATCTCGGAGGTGATGCCCTGCATCGCCTCGCAGGTCTTGGCGCGGGCCGGCTTGCCGATGATCTCGAACACCTGGCCGAGCCGCTCGACCTGGTTGGCGCTTTCCTCGGCATGGGTCTCGAAGGCCTGGCGGAGCTCGGCATGCTCGGCGGCCTTGGCCGACTTCTTGAGCGCCTTCACCGACTGCTTCTCGGCGTAGTAGACGTCCTTCAACGTCTCGTAGAACGCATCGTGCAGCGTCTTCGGCTTGGTGGCCATGGCGGATGTCCTTCGGGTGCGTCGCGGGCGGCCCGCGACGGCAGGCGGCCCCTGGGCTGCCAACCCGCCGCCCCCGCATCGGCTCCCGACGAAATATCGCCCCCTGTGGAGGAACCGAACGCCGTCGGGCGGCGGCGGACGTCGGCCGAGGACGGCGCGTGCCGTTCAGCCGACAGCCCGCTGCAGCGCGTGCGAGGGAGGGGGCACGGCATGACCGAGCTCGCGAGCCATGGCGATCCACGCGTCGATCGCGTCGCGGACGTTCACGAGCGCTTCCTCGGGCGTCTCGCCGTCCGACATGCAGCCGGGGAGATCGGGCACGGTCGCAGCGAAGCCGCCGCCGTCGTCCTGGGTCAGTGGAGAGATCACCACGGGGTAGGTGAGTTCGCTCATGGCGCGGCTCCGACCTTGTCGATGAACCGAACACGTTCGCGGACATACCACCCCTTGATCGGCCGAGCGGCGGGGATCGTCAACTTTTCGAATTGCGACCGGTGGCCGACCCGATAGTGCGAACCGCCGCCCCGTGGTGGATGGCAAGCTACGTCGAACTCGGCGCAGAGCGCAGCGATGTCCGACACGGTCCACCCAGCCGCGGGATTGGCCCGCATCGCTTCCAGGCGTTTCGACATGCAGCACCGCCTCCTGATTCGAAGGCAATCATTAACGGTGATGCGTTAATTCTTATTGATCCGGCATTTTATCGCGAATGGGTTAGGACCAGGTTAATCGCTGGAGCCACGTCAGCGATGTCCCGCCTGGTCGGATATCCGCGCGACGATCCGCGCCACCTCCGCCTCGGCGGCGGCGAAGCCGAGGCTCGTGTCGATCACGTAGTCGGCCCGCGCCCGCTTCTCGGCGTCCGGCATCTGCTTGGCGCGGATCGCCTCGAAGGCGGCCTCGGTCATGCCGGGGCGGGCGAGCACCCGGGCGCGCTGCACCGCGGGCGGCGCGGTGACCACGAGGACGGCGTCGCAGCGGGTCTCGCCGCCGGTCTCGTAGAGCAGGGGCACGTCGAGCAGCACCAGCGGCGCGGCCGCGTGGCGCTCGAGGAAGGCGTGGCCGGCGGCGCGGACCAGCGGATGGACCAGCCCTTCCAGCGTCGCGAGCCTGTCCGGCCGCCCGAGCACCGCGTCGCGCAGGCGGGTGCGGTCGACGCCGCCGTCGGGCGCGAGCGTGCCGGGGAAGGCGG
>NZ_VRVH01000363.1:0-3877 GCF_008040095.1 Methylobacterium sp. WL6
TCGTAGCCCTCGGGCAGGGCGGCGACGAAGTCGTGCGCGCCGGCGAGCCGCGCCGCCCGCTCCACCGCCGCGCGGTCGACCGGCTCGAGGCCCAGCGCGATGTTCTCGGCCACCGTCCCGTCCACGAGGAACACGTCCTGCGGGACGTAGCCGATCCGGTTCTGCCAGGCCGGCAGGGCCTGTGAATCCAAGGGCGTGCCGTCGACGGTGATGCGGCCGGCATCCGGCGTCAGGATGCCGAGCATCAGGCCGACCAGGGTCGACTTGCCCGAGCCGGTGCGCCCGACGAGGCCGACGGTGGTGTTGGCCCGGATCGTCAGGCTGACGTCCGCGAGCGCCGCCCGCCCGGGCGCGTAGGCGAAGCCGACCCGCTCCAGGCGGATCGCGTCGCGGAACGGCAGCCGTGCGTCGGTCCGCGGCGAACTCTCGCTCTCGCCGTCGAGGTCGTCGACGATCACCCGCACCGCCGGCAGGTAGAAGCGCAGCAGAGCCAGCGAGTTGAAGATGTTCTGGAAGGCCGGCAGCATCCGGTATCCGGCGAAGGCGAACAGCCCGAGCAGCGGCAGGATGCCGGCGGTGTCGAGCCCCTGGGCGAGGGCGAACAGCACCACCACGATGACGCCGCCGAAGGCCAGGGCCTCGATGACGAAGCGCGGCATCTGCCCCGTCAGCAGGCTCTCGGCGGTGGCCTTGGCATAGGCGCGGGCGGGGGCGTCGAATTTGCCGGCGAAGGCGTCCGCCCGGCCGTAGAGCTTGAGCTCGGTGAGCGCGCCCAGGGTCTCCTGCACCACGCGGTAGCGCTGCGCGTTGTCGGCGACCGAGCGGGCGCCGAGCGAGGCGAGGCGCGCGCGCATCACCAGGTAGATGCCGACGTAGAGCCCGCCGAAGCCGCCGCCGAGGATCAGCGCCAGGCGCGGCGCGTAGACCAGCAGGAAGCCGATCACCGCGAGGGCCGAGATCGCGCGGGAGGCGACGACGGTGGCCGGCGTCAGCACGCCGACGACCAGGCGGTCGGTCTCCGAGAGCACGTTCTTGGCAAGCTCCGCGCTGTTGCCCTGGGTGAAGAACAGCTTTTCGCGGGCGAGGTAGCGGAACAGCAGCCGCCGGGCGAAGCCGTAGCCGGTGAGATGGGTGAACAAGAGCTGCGCGTAGGTCAGCGCGGCGTTGACCACCGCGGTCACGAGGATCGCGAGCAGCGCCGCCATCCCGGCCGCGATCAGGAAGCTGCGGTCGTCCGACAGCCCGAGCGTGTCGCGGATCTGCGCGAGGTAGGGCAGGCGGGTGGCGGCCGCGGGATCGCCGACCAGCGTCAGGAACGGGATCACCGAGGCGACGCCGACCACCTCGAGCAGCCCTGCGCCGGCCAGCCCCAGGGCGATCAGCGCGAGCCGGCGCCGGTCGCGGGCCCGCATCGCGCGCACGAGATCGATCAGCGTGCGCAACGGGGTGTCCTCGGGATCGGCAGAATGCACCTCCCCCTCTCCCCTTTGCGGGGAAGGGTACCCTGCGGAGTAGGGGGGCAGGGAAAGGCGCCCGGCGCGATTCTCTCTGTGAAGCGCACGTTCATGTGGGCCGAGCGCATAGAGGCCCGGCGCCGGGCTGTCCACGCGGGCGGGCCGAAGCCCGCCCGCCCGCGATCAATCGACCTTCTTCAGCGAGCCGAGGTCGACGTCGCCGTTCTGGCTGGTGAAGGTCAGCGACTTGGATCCGCCGTCCTGCTGCGAGACGCCGCCGATCTTGTGGTCGCCGCTGTCGTAGGTCGTGGTCTTGCCGTCCTGCTCGATCAGCAGGCGGTGCTTCTCGGGGAAGAAGGCGTACTTCATCCCGTTCTGCGCCCCGCTGGTCGAGGGCTGGCCGAGGTCCTCCGGCCACCAGGGCTCCATGCCCTTCATCGGCTTCATGGGTTCCATGGGCTTCATCGGTTCCATCGGCTTCATCGGTTCCATCTGGGGCAGGCTCCTTGCGGGTGTCTCGCGTGCGGTCCGTCTCTCGCCAAGACGCGGCAGGGCGGGATCGGTTGCATCGCGCCGGGCCCGTCGAGGCGAGGATCGTGCCGCGCCGCCGGATCGGCGGCGCGGCCGACGACCTCAGAACACGCGCTTCTCGCGGATCTGACCGTCGAAGCCGACATGGAGCTGGCGCTCGCGCCCGTCCTGGCCCTTGGCGGCGACCTCGAGGTGGCGCGGGCCGCGGCCGGTGACGCGGACGTCCGAGTAGCCGGCCGCCTGCACCGAGGCGGTCAGCGCCGGCACGTCGGGGTTGGGCCCGAGCCCGACCTTGTCCTTCGCCCAGTCGAGGGTGCCGGGGGGCGGGCCGCCGGCCGGGCCGAGCAGCACGCGGTTGCCGTCGCCGTGGGTCAGCGCCGCCGCGTGCAGGAACCCGTTCTCGAAGCGCCCCTGCACGGTGACGGTCTCGCCCTTGGCGACGAGCTTGCCGCCTTCGCCCTGGCGCCCGGTCTCGACCAGCGCCCGCCCGGTGCCGTCCTGCAGCACGAACTTGTTGCCGAAGATCTCGGCGACCTCGCCCTTGGCGGCGATGCCGCCCGACGGCACCAGCGCCGAGATCGCCACCGGGGCGATCGGCGTGGTCGAGGGCGCGCCGTTCTGCGCCAGGGAGAGGCCGACGGCGCCGAGCGCCAGCGGCGCGGCGATCGCCCCGACGACGAGGGTGCGGCGGGGCAGGCGGCGTGCGGGTCTCGATGCGGCTCTCTCGGCGGCGGCCTGGCGAACCTCGGTGGCGGTGCCGTCGATGACCTGTTCGTTGCTCATGATGAAACGTGTCCTGTTCGGTTGGGCCCTTTCGGGTTGACGGCGTTCTAGGAGAGGCCCGCCAATCCACCCTGAACCGCGCGGTTCAGCCCTGGTTAAACCGGCCGGCCTAACCCCCGACGCCCGTTCCCCGAAGGTGCCGAGAACCATGAAAGTCCTGTTGGTCGAGGACGATGCCGCGCTCGGCGCCGAGATCGCGAAGGCCCTGCGCGCGGAAAGCTTCGCCCTCGACCACGCGCGCGACGGCGAGGACGCGCAGCATCTCGGCGAGACCGAGGATTACGACGCGGTGGTGCTCGACCTCGGCCTGCCCAAGCGCGACGGCGTCTCCGTGCTGCAGGCGTGGCGCGCCGCGGGGCGCACGCTCCCGGTGCTGATCCTCACCGCCCGCGACGGCTGGAGCGACAAGGTCGCGGGCTTCAAGGCCGGCGCCGACGACTATCTCGTCAAGCCGTTCCGCACCGAGGAGCTCGTGATCCGCCTGCGGGCGCTGGTGCGCCGCGCCCAGGCCAGCGGCGCGAGCCGGCTCGTCTGCGGACCGCTGAGCTTCGACCCCGGGCTGGGCGCCTTCGAGCGCGACGGCCTGCCCCTGAAGCTCACCGGGCTCGAATGGCGGGTGCTGTCCTGCCTGATGCTGCGCAAGGACGCGGTGGTGCCCCGCCTGCAACTGATCGAGCGGGTCTATGACGGCGACGCCGACGTCGACTCGAACTCGGTCGAGGTCATCATCACGCGCCTGCGCCGCAAGATCGCGCCGGCCCAGATCGAGGCGGTGCGCGGCCACGGCTGGCGCCTGCACGCGGACGCCGCCTGATGGCGCACGAATCCCGGCTAGTAGGCGCACCGCGCACGGGCTCGCTGGCGCGCCGCCTGCTCGCCGCCGCCTTCGTCCTCGTCACCGTCGCGCTGGTCGTGGCGGGCATCGCGATCGGCTTCATCCTCCACCGTTTCGTGCGGGGGCAGATCGACGGCCGGCTCGACGCGCAGATCGTGGCGATCCGCTCCGGGCTGGAGCAGGGCCCCGACGGTCCGCGCCTCGCCCGCGACTTCGACGCGCCGCCCTTCGACCGCGCGGGCTCGGGCTGGGCCTGGCAGGTGCGGCGCGGCGG
>NZ_VRVH01000364.1:0-3868 GCF_008040095.1 Methylobacterium sp. WL6
GGCCGACACCGCGCTGACGCGGATCTTCGACCTCGGCCGCGCCGGCCGCGCCCCGGCCCCGGCGATGGCGGCGGCGGGCGCGGACCTCGTGGTCGGCGCCCTCAACAAGGCCGACATCCGCGGCTGGCTCGACGTGGTCTGGCGCTTCGACGACGCGACGCACCAGCACTGCCTGCTGGTGGCCGGCCTCGCGGCGGGCTTCGCCCGGCAGCTCGGCCTGCGCACGCAGGATTGCCGCGACCTGACCCAGGCCGCGCTGCTGCACGACCTCGGCAAGGCCCGCATCCCGCTGGCGATCCTCAACAAGCCGGCCCGGCTCGACGAGGCCGAGATGGCGGTGATGCGGACCCATCCGGTGCTGGGCATCGAGATGCTGCAGGGCCAGGACTACCCGGCGGCGATGCTCGCGGTGGTGCGCTCCCACCACGAGGCGCTCGACGGCTCGGGCTATCCGGACGGGCTGACCGCGCGGCAGATCCCCGACCTCGTGCGCCTGATCACGGTCTGCGACATCTACGGGGCGCTGATCGAGCGGCGGCCCTACAAGCGCCCGCTCTCGGGCGAGGCCGCCTACGACCTCCTCCGCGGCATGACCGGCAAGGTCGACCCGGATCTCGTCAACGCCTTCAAGCCGATCGCGGAAGCCGTCGGCAGCACCATCGCCAGCGCGAGCGCCGCCTGACGTCTCTGCCCCGGGCGAACCGATCGACGCGGATCGCGTCGGCTCGACCTGCACCATGCATGAGTGCATTGGGCCGGCGAGGGAAGGCCTCGCGCCGCGTCCGGTCGCGCGACAGGCGGCGTGAGCCCGCGCGATCGCCCGACGGACAACGTCAGGCATGACGCTTGGCCCCGGCCACGCACAGGACGACCACGGCGGTGGCGAGCAGCATGCTCGGCGCCACGGGCTCGTGCAGCAGGAGGCCGGCCAGCGCCAGGCCGAGGAACGGCTGCAGCAGCTGGAGCTGGCCGACGCCGGCGATGCCGCCGAGCGCCAGCCCGCGATACCAGAACACGAAGCCGACGAGCATGCTGAACACCGAGACGTAGGCGAGCGCCGCCCAGGCCGGCCAGCCGACGTCCCACGCCTCCGGCAGGGTCGCGAGCGCCAGCGCGAGGGTGACGGGCAGCGACAGCACCAGCGCCCAGGAAATGACCTGCCAGCCGCCGAGCCGGCGCGACAGCGCGGCCCCCTCGGCGTAGCCGAGGCCGCAGAGCAGGATCGCGGCCAGCATCGACAGGTCGCCGGCGAGCGACCCGGCCCCGCCCTGCGCCAGGGCGAAGCCCGCGACCACGAGGCCGCCGAGGCCGGAGAACAGCCAGAAGGCGGGCCTGGGCCGCTCGCCGCCGCGCAGCACGCCGAACACGGCCGTCGCCAGCGGCAGCAGGCCGAGGAAGACGATGGAATGGGCCGCCGTGACGTGCCGGAGCGCCAGCGCGGTGAGCAGCGGGAACCCGATCACCACGCCGAGCCCGACGATCGCCAGCGGGCCGAGGTCGCGCCGCAGCGGCCGCGGCGCGCGCAACGCCAGCAGCAGCCCCGCCCCGAGCAGCCCCGCGATCGCGGCGCGGGCCGCGGTGAGGAACAGCGGCGCGAAGCCGGCCACCGCCACCCGCGTCGCCGGCAGCGAGGCGCTGAAGATGAGGATGCCGAGGAGCCCGCTGCCCCAGCCCGCATGAGTCGCCCGGGCCGGGATCGTCGATGTCGAATTCGTCGGTTTGAGGATCGTTCGCATCGCGTTCGCCGTCCCGCCGGCCGCTCCGGCTGCGCCCGCGCCTTGACAACCACCCCCGGCCCATGCCGTCAAATGCCCAAAACCTCGCTTCTCATGCGGATCGGGCATGATGAACCCCGCCCATCTCGACCTGTTCCGCGCGGTGCTGCGCCATGGCGGCATGACGCGGGCGGCCGAGGCGCTCGGCATCGGACAGCCGCACGTGAGCCGCGCGGTCGCGCAGCTCGAGCGCGACCTCGGCTTCCCGCTGTTCCTGCGCGGGCACGGCAGCGCGGTGCCGACCGCGAAGGGCGAGGCCTTCGCCCGCGAGGTGGAGCGCACCTATGCCGGGCTCGACCACCTGCGCGAGGCCGCCCGCCGCATCCGCGAGATGGGCACCGGGCCGCTGCGCATCGCCTGCCAGCCGTCGCTCGTCGCCCGCCTGCTGCCGCGGGCGATCGGCCGCCTCCGGGCGGCGCATCCCGAAGCCCAGGTGGCGGTGCACGTGCCAGCGCCGGACACGATCTGGTCCTGGGCCGCCTCCGGCCAGTGCGATCTCGGCCTGGTGCGCCCGCGCTCCGGCCATGCGGGGGTGATCGCCGAGCCGTTCCTGACGGTCGACGCGGTCTGCGCCCTGCCCCGGCGCCATCCGCTGGCGGGCGGGCGCGCGATCACGGTCCAGGACCTCGCCGACGTGCCGCTGATCGCCGGCGCGCCCGGCGACTTCCAGCAGGCGGTGGAGGCGGCATTCCGCGACGCCGGCCTCGCGCCGCGCTTCGGCCCGACGGCGCAGTACACCGCCGCCCGCTGCGGCCTCGTCGCCGAGGGTCTGGGGCTGGCCATCGTCGACCCGGTCGCCGCCCGCGACCTCGCCCTGCCAATCGTGCTGCGCCCCTTCCGCCCCCGCCTGCCGATCGCGACCCTGCTGATCCGCCCGGCGAAGCCGCCGGGCCTCCTGGCGGAACGCCTGATCGGCTTCCTGCACGCGGCGCGCGACGCGGACGGCTTCGCGGCGGGGTGAGGGATGCCGGCGCTTCCCCGAGAGAGGGGAGCGCGTTATCTGGCATCGTCGCTCCCCTCTCCCGACCCGCTTCGCGGGCCACCCTCCCCCGCAGAGGGGGGAGGGAGACGCGTGGCCCGAAAACGTGGTCAGCCCGGGCCTGCCCCGCGCCAAAACCCCGTTGCCCTCGCCCGCGGGTCCGTGGGAGGGGGGAATCCCTTCCGCGATCACGGGTCTCGCGCGATCTCCTCCTCCTCCGCCACCCTCCTCGGCTGCGGCGCGATCCTGCTGTGGTCGCTGCTGGCGCTGTTCACCGCGGCGTCGGGGGCGGTGCCGCCGTTCCAGCTCGCGGCGATGACGTTCGCCCTCGGCGGCCTCGTCGGCTGCGCGAGCTGGCTGTCGCGCCGGGGCGGGATCGCCGCCGGCCTCGCGTCCCTGCGCCAGCCCTGGCCGGTCTGGGCGCTCGGGGTCGGCGGGCTGTTCGGCTACCACGCCCTGTACTTCGCCGCCCTGCGGCTGGCGCCGCCGGCCGAGGCCGGGCTGATCAACTATCTCTGGCCGCTGCTGATCGTGCTGTTCTCGGCGCGGCTCCCCGGCGCCGGCGGGCTGCGGCCCGGCCACCTCCTCGGCGCGGTGCTCGGGCTCGCCGGCGTGGTGGCGCTGTTCCTCGGCCGCGGCGACCTTCGCGGCGGCGCTGCGGGCTTCCTCTCGGACGCGGCCTTGCCGGGCTATGCGGCCTCGCTCGCCGCGGCCTTCGTCTGGGCGGGCTACTCGGTGCTGTCGCGCCGGGTCGGCGCGGTGCCGACGGATGCGGTCGCCGGCTTCTGCCTCGCCACCGCCGCGCTCAGCCTCGCCTGCCACCGCGCCTGGGAGGTGACGGCGTGGCCGGCGGGCGCGCTGCAATGGGGCGCCGTCGCGGCCCTCAGCCTCGGCCCGGTCGGGGCGGCGTTCTACCTGTGGGACATTGGCTGCAAGCGCGGCGACATCCGCCTGCTCGGCGTCGCGGCCTACGCCGCGCCGGTGCTCTCGACGCTGATCCTCGTCGCCGCGGGCTACGCCGCCGCGACCCCGGTGCTCGGCCTCGCCTGCGCGCTCATCGTCGCCGGGGCGCTCGTCGCGCTGCGGGCCTCGCGCCGCGGGGCGTGAGCGGGAG
>NZ_VRVH01000365.1:0-3866 GCF_008040095.1 Methylobacterium sp. WL6
GCTCCGCCCCGGCGCGCGGGGGACGCGCATCGCGCATCTCGCGCCGGGGCGGAGCCGCCTCGGCCGTCGAGGTGTCGACGCTGATCACGTTGGTGACCTGCGGACCCTTCTGGCCCTGCGCGGTCTGAACGGTGAGCCGGGTGCCTGGCAGCAGGTCGTCATGGCCGGCTGCCTCGACGGCGCGGATGTGGAGGAAGGCGTCGCCCGAGCCGTCGCCGAGCTCAACGAAGCCGAAGCCCTTCTCCTTGTTGAACCACTTGACCGTGGCATCGCGCTCCGGACCCGTAGGGGCCGCCGCAGCCCGGGGAGCGCCGCGATCGAAACCACCGCCGCCGCCACCGAACCCGCCACCGCCGCCGCCGAAGCCGCCGCCACCGTATCCGCCGCCACTCGGGGGAGCCTGATCAGGCCATCTCGGCTCTGCGCCACCCTCATCGAAGCCGCGCTTCTGCGGCCCCCGGAAATCACGACCACGTCCCATCGAAAGCTCGCCAAAAACCGTCCGCCGACCACGTCTCGAATACCGCGTGCGCGCCATCCCAGACAGCTCACGCCCTGCACTCCCATTACCCCCGGTCGCGGTAACCAAGAATAACGCCTCAGTCCTGACGCAATTGGCCGTTGACCGCAAGGACCTTGTTGTCGATCAGCTCGGAGTTCCATCACTTTCTCGTCGTCGTGAAACCCAGGCTTGCAGAGCGCGCCGTGTTAGGGAAGCGCAAAGGCCGGGCGCGTATGCAGGGGGACAGGCTCCCGCATCCGCCGGGGCCCGCGTGCCGCCCCCTCGATGATCGCGACCCCGACCTTCCCGGACTTCTCCGCCCTCGTGGTCGACGAGAGCCTCTACATCCGCCGAATCGTGCGCGACATGCTGATGCGCGTCGGCATCAAGCGGGTGCTGGAGGCGCCGGACGGGGCCGAGGCGCTCGGCGTGCTCGCCGAGAGCAAGCCCGACCTGACGATCATCGACTGGGACCTGGCGATCCTCTCGGGCGAGGAGTTCATCCGGCTGGCACGCACGCCCTCGACCTCCCCCTGCCCGACGATTCCCATCATCCTGATGCTCGCCCAGCCGCGTCGGAACGTCGTCGACCGCGCGATCACCCTCGGCGTCAACGAGATCATCGCGAAACCGTTTTCGCCCAAGACGTTGTGGTCGCGCCTCGACGAGGTGATCAACCGGCCGCGACCCTACTCCCAGGTGAAGAGCCTGCTGCGGCCGACCTCCCGCGCCGCCAGCCTCGCCAAGGCGATGGCCTGACGCGACCGCGTGATCGCGCATCGCATCCGATGTCTCGGCGGCCGGGTCTCGGCGTCGGGCGAATGGTTTTCGATCCTCTTCGCCGGCTGCGCTCGCGCCGACGGCCGTGGATGCAGTCCCGGCATTCGTGAACGGGACGTTGCAGTTCGCTGCCGAGCGAGTAGGGTCGAGCGTGAATGATGGCCGGGCGGTTCGCCGGGGCCAGGGATGGGAAAGCGCGGCGACGTCGATGAGGGACGAGAGTGGCGCGACCGCGCCGGCCCGCCCCCAGGGCGCGCCACCGGCAGGGGCACCCGGTTCCGCCCCCGCGGTCTCGCATCGCGACATGCGCCGCAACGCCTACGCGGCCCTGGATCTCGGAACCAACAACTGCCGCCTGCTCATCGCCGAGCCGTCCTCGCACGGCTTCCGGGTGATCGACGCGTTCTCGCGCATCGTCCGGCTCGGCGAGGGGCTCGGCAGCTCCGACCGGCTCAGCGAGGCGGCGATCGAGCGGACGATCGACGCGCTGCGGATCTGCAAGGGCAAAATGCGCGCCCGCGGCGTCGGGCGGGCCAAGATCATCGCCACGGAGGCCTGCCGGCTCGCCGTGAACGGTGCCGAGTTCGTCGCGCGCGTGCGGGCCGAGGTCGGCCTCGATCTCGAGATCGTCGACCGGCAGACCGAAGCCTATCTCGCCGTCACCGGCTGCGCCGCGCTCGCCGACCCGCAAGCCGAATCGGTGGTGATCTTTGACATCGGCGGCGGCTCAACCGAGATCGCCTGGCTCGACGGCTCGGCCGCCAATCCCTCGACCGATCCGACCCTGCGCATCCGCGCCTGGGATTCGCTGCCGGTCGGCGTCGTCACCTTGGCCGAGCGCCACGGCGGCTCCGAGGTGACGCGGATGATGTTCGAGGGCATGGTCGAGGAGGTGGCCGAGATGCTGGGCCCCTTCGCGATCCGCGCGGCGGCCGCGGCGACGGCGCCCGGCTTCCACCTGCTCGGAACCTCCGGCACCGTCACCACCATCGCGGCGATGCACCTGCGCCTCGTGCGCTACGAGCGTCGCCGGGTCGACGGGCTGTGGATGAGCGACGCCGAGGTCGCCGGTGCGATCGACGACCTGCTCGACACGCGGCTCGACCAGCGGGCGGAGAACCCGTGCATCGGCCGCGACCGCGCCGACTTGGTCCTCGCCGGCTGCGCGATCCTGGAGGCGATCCGCCGTGCCTTCCCGGCCGAGCGCCTGCGCATCGCCGATCGCGGCCTGCGCGAAGGATTGTTGATGAACATGATGCGGGAAGACGGCGTGTGGCGCCGCGGGGGCTACCGGTGACCGACAGGCGTGGCGGAGCGGGCGCGACGGGCGGAGTCCGCGGCGATCTCAAGCAGCGGGTGAAGACCGGGCGCGGGCGCACCCATTCGCAGAAGAGCTGGCTCGAGCGCCAGCTGAACGATCCCTACGTCCAGCGGGCCAAGCGCGAAGGATACCGCTCGCGGGCGGCCTTCAAGCTGATGGAGATCGACGAGCGCTTCAAGCTGCTGAAGCCCGGCCAGCGCATCGTCGATCTCGGCGCCGCCCCCGGCGGCTGGTCGCAGGTCGCGGCGAAGATCGTCGGCGAGACCGGCCGCATCGTCGGAATCGACCTGCTCGAGATCGAGCCGATGCCGGGCGTCGAGTTCATCACCCTCGACTTCCTCGACCCCGAGGCGCCGAGGCGCCTCACCGGCCTGCTCGGCGGCCCGGCCGACCTCGTGCTGTCCGACATGGCCGCCAACGCCACCGGCCACAAGAAGACCGATCACCTGCGCATCATCGGGCTCGCCGAGACCGCGGCCGAGTTCGCCCGGGAGGTTCTGGCGCCCGGCGGCGCCTACCTCGCCAAGGTGCTGCAGGGCGGCACAGAGACCGCGTTGCTCACCGACCTCAAGCGCGACTTCTCCCTCGTGCGGCACGTCAAGCCGAACGCCAGCCGCGCCGATTCGAGCGAGCTCTACGTGCTGGCGACCGGCTATCGCGGGCCGACGCCGGCCCTCGCCCTCGCCGAGGCGGACGGGGACTGATTCGCGGCGCTGCGCCTGCTGCGCGCACGGGCGGTCCGGCTCGAAACGCCGGTGCCGTGGCACCCATGCCGGCTCGGAGACCTGCCGCGAGAGCCTATCGCCCGACGCCCGCTGGCACTGCCGGGAGGCCTGGATCTCACGTCTCTCCGGCCCGTTCTCTGCGTCCGAGAGTATCCCGACCGGGTGAAGGCCGGATCGGCCCTTCGGGGACCGACCTTCGGATACGAAAAAGGCCGCCCCGGAGATCCGGGGCGGCCTGTCTCGCGGGAATGATGGCGTCTACTCGACCGAGGAGGCGCCGTCCGGTGCCTTGGTCTCCGGCGAACCTTCGGCCTCGGTCCCCTCGAAGCGCGGGCGCCGCCGGCGACGGACCTTCGGAGCCGGCGCGTCCTCGCCTTCGGCCGTGGGCAGGCTCGGCGCCTGCGCCTCCGCCACGGGCGCTTCGGCGGCCGGTGGCAGGCGGGGCGGCGTCATCAGGAAGGCCGGGAGGCCGGCCGCATCCTCGGCGACGGGCCGCGGCTCCTCGCGGCGACGCTCGCGCCGGGCCGGAGCCTCGGCC
>NZ_VRVH01000366.1:0-3832 GCF_008040095.1 Methylobacterium sp. WL6
CGCCGGACGGGCCGCCCTGGATCAGGGTCAGCCGGTCGGCCGAGCCGCGCAGCAGACCGCGGGAGACGACGCTGGCGGCCGTCTGCTGCGGCTTGCCCGCCTCGCGGGTGGTGTCGCCCTCGCCGCCGCCGAGCACGGTCGAGCCGATCTCGGAGGGGTCGACATGGGCGAGGTCCATGCGGGCGAGGTACGAGATCGCCAGCTCGCGGAAGACGTAGTCGAGGATCGAGGTCGCGTTCTTGATCGCGTCGTTGCCCTGCACGAAGCCCGCCGGCTCGAAGCGGGTGAAGGTGAAGGCCTCGACGTATTCCTCGAGCGGCACGCCGTACTGGAGCCCGAGCGAGATCGCGATGGCGAAGTTGTTCATCAGGCTTCGGAAGGCGGCGCCCTCCTTGTGCATGTCGATGAAGATCTCGCCGATGCGGCCGTCGTCGTACTCGCCGGTGCGCAGGTAGACCTTGTGGCCGCCGACGACGGCCTTCTGGGTGTAGCCCTTGCGCCGGTGCGGCAGCTTCTCGCGCGAGCGGATGCGCTCGACCCGCTCGATCACCCGCTCGACGATTCGTTCGGCGAGCTGCGTCGCCTTGGCGGCGGCCGGCGCCTGCACCAGCGCCTCGACCATGTCCTCCTCGTCGTCCTCGTCCTGGATCAGGGCCGAGTTCAGCGGCTGCGACAGCTTGGAGCCGTCGCGGTAGAGCGCGTTGGCCTTGAGCGCCAGGCGCCAGGACAGGGTGTAGGCCGCCTTGCAATCCTCGACCGTGGCGTCGTTGGGCATGTTGATGGTCTTGGAGATCGCCCCCGAGATGAAGGGCTGCGCCGCCGCCATCATGCGGATGTGGCTGTCGACCGAGAGGTAGCGCTTGCCGATCCGCCCGCACGGGTTGGCGCAGTCGAACACCGCGTAGTGCTCCTGCTTCAGCCCCGGCGCGCCCTCGAGCGTCATCGCCCCGCAGATGTGGGTGTTGGCGGCCTCGACGTCCTTCCGCGAGAAGCCGAGGAACGGCAGCAGCTCGAAGGTCGGGTCGGAGAGCCTGTCCGCCGGCACCTTCAGGGTGTCGGTGAGGAAGGCGTCGCCCAACGTCCAGCGGTTGAACACGAACTTGATGTCGAAGGCCGACTTCAGGCCCGCCTCGATCGCGGCGATCTTGTCGTCGGTGAAGCCCTTGGCCCGCAGGGAGCCCGGGTTGATCGCCGGCGCCTGGCCCATCGAGCCGTGGCCGACCGCGTAGGCCTCGATCTCGGCGATCTCGGATTCGCGGTAGCCGAGCGCGCGCAGCGCATCCGGCGCGGCCTGGTTGATGATCTTGAAGTAGCCGCCGCCGGCGAGCTTCTTGAACTTCACCAGGGCGAAGTCGGGCTCGATGCCGGTGGTGTCGCAATCCATGACGAGGCCGATCGTGCCGGTCGGCGCCAGCACCGTCGCCTGCGCGTTGCGATAGCCGTGCTCCTCGCCGAGCCGCAGGGCGCGGTCCCAGGCGGCGCGGGCGTGGTCGCCGAGATTGCCCTGCGGGATGTTGGCGTGGTCGAGCGGCACCGGGGCGATCGAGAGGAACTCGTAGCCCTCCGCCTCGCCGTGCGCCGCGCGGTGGTGGTTGCGGATCACCTTGAGCATGGCGTCCGCGTTGTCCTCGTAGGCCGGAAAGGCCCCGAGCTCCGCGGCCATCTCGGCCGAGGTGGCGTAGGACACGCCGGTCATGATCGCGGTCAGCGCGCCGGCCAGCGCCCGGCCCTTATCCGAGTCGTAGGGCAGGCCCATCGTCATCAGCAGGCCGCCGATGTTGGCGTAGCCGAGGCCGAGCGTGCGGTACCTGTAGGAGAGCTCGGCGATCTCCTTCGACGGGAACTGCGCCATCGTCACCGAGATCTCGAGCACCACCGTCCAGAGGCGGTTGAGGTGCTCGAACGCCTCGACGTCGAACTGCTTGGTCTGGCGGTCGTACATCGTCAGCAGGTTGGCCGAGGCCAGGTTGCAGGCGGTGTCGTCGAGGAACATGTACTCGGAGCACGGGTTCGAGGCCCGGATCCGCCCGCCGGTCGGGCAGGTGTGCCAGTCGTTCATCGTGGTGTTGAAGTGCAGGCCCGGATCAGCCGAGGCCCAGGCCGCCTCGCCGATCTTCTCCCACAGCTCGCGCGCCGGCAGGGTCTTGGTCGTCTTGCCGGTGGTGCGGGCCTTCAGCTCCCAGGGCGCGTCGGTCTCGACCGCGCGCAGGAAGTCGTCGGTCAGCGAGACCGAGTTGTTGGAGTTCTGGCCGGCCACCGTGAGGTAGGCCTCCGAGTCCCAGTCGGTGTCGTAGACAGGGAAGTCGATCTTGGTGAAGCCTTGGCGGGCGAACTGGATCACCCGCTTGGTGTAGGAATCCGGCACGGCGTCCTTGCGGGCGGCCTTCACGGCCTTCTTCAGGGCCGGGTTGCGCTCGGGGTCGAAGCAGGCGTCGCCTTCCGCCTCGCACTGGGTGCAGGCCTTCATCACCGCGGCGAGGTGCTTGGAGACGATCTTGGAGCCGGTCACCAGCGCGGCGACCTTCTGCTCCTCCTTCACCTTCCAGTCGATGTACTGCTCGATGTCCGGGTGGTCGATGTCGACGATGACCATCTTGGCCGCGCGCCGGGTGGTGCCGCCGGACTTGATCGCGCCGGCCGCCCGGTCGCCGATCTTGAGGAAGGACATCAGGCCGGACGACTTGCCGCCGCCGCCGAGTTTTTCGTTTTCTCCACGAAGCATCGAAAAATTCGAGCCGGTGCCGGAGCCGTACTTGAACAGGCGCGCCTCGCGGACCCACAGGTCCATGATGCCGCCCTCGTTGACGAGGTCGTCCTGCACGCCCTGGATGAAGCAGGCATGCGGCTGCGGGTGCTCGTAGGACGAGGCGGACTTAGTCAGCTCGCCGCTGCGGTAGTCGACGTAGTAATGGCCCTGGGCCGGGCCGTCGATGCCGTAGGCCCAGTGCAGGCCGGTGTTGAACCATTGCGGCGAGTTCGGCGCGACCATCTGCTTGGCGAGCATGAAGCGCAGCTCGTCGAGGAACGCGGAGGCGTCCTCCTCGGAGGTGAAGTAGCCGCCCTTCCAGCCCCAGTAGGTCCAGCAGCCGGCCAGGCGGTCGAACACCTGCGTCGCCGACGTCTCGGAGCCGGTGCGCTCGGCCTCGGGCAGCTCGCCGAGCGCCGCCTCGTCCGGCACCGAGCGCCACAGGAAGGACGGGACGTCGTTCTCCTCGACCCTTTTCAGGCGCGCCGGCACGCCGGCCTTGCGGAAGTACTTCTGCGCCAGCACGTCGCTCGCGACCTGGCTCCAGCTCTCGGGCACCGAGATCCCGTCGAGGCGGAAGACGGTCGAGCCGTCCGGGTTGCGGATCTCGGACAGTGCCTTGCGGAACGGGATCGCCGCATAAGGCGAGGAACCGGACGTGGTGTAACGACGCTCGAACCGCATGAGACGCACCTCTCCCGACGAGGCGCAGAGGCGCCCCGGGGTTGAATCCGGAGATCCGAAGAGCCGAATCCGGGCGCCTGAAGCGACGCTGCCCGGATCGGCCGACGTTGGTAAGAAGGTGGCTGGACGCGCACGGATCGAACGGATCGGCGCTCCCGAACCATGACCCGGACATTAACGCCGGGCCGGCCTTCACGTCAACAAGTGGTGTTCGGCCTCCCGGTTCCACGCTAGATGTTGTGGTCTTGGCGGTAAAATTGTGGATAAGTCGGCGCCGGCCGTAAGTGCTGTTTCCGCCTCCTGGATTTCGCGCGGAAAATTTTTGCGTCCACAGCGTCGTCGGGCCGCCCGAAAACGCCCGCGCCGCGCCGCCGCGCCGGCATGGCCGCCGGGCGACGGGGC
>NZ_VRVH01000367.1:0-3808 GCF_008040095.1 Methylobacterium sp. WL6
CTCCCGGCGCCGTCCCCGGCATCGCCGCCGCGCGCGCCGGACGGTGCCTCAGCGTCGGCCCCTGTCGGCGGCCGACGGCTTCGGCTGCGACTTGGCCGGCACCGGCAGGTCGACGGTGCCGGTCGCCGTCCACTGGCAGATCGCGGTGCCCTGCAGGGCCAGGCAATCGTACTGCGCGCCGCCGAGGGCGACGTGCTCGGCGAGCGCGGCGATCCGATCCCGCGGAAACGCCGTGCAGCCGAGGTGGTCGGCCTTGGCATCGCCCAGGCGTGCGAGCGCGGCGGCCTCGTCGGGCGCTTCCCGCCGCAGGAGACGGTAGTTCGCCAGCGACGGGCACGCGATCACCGGTGCGGAGACCGGCCCCTGCACGGCCGGCGCCGGCTTGGCCGGCCTGCCCGGCGCCTGGGCTTGCACGGGCCGGGATACGGCCAGGGCGGACAGGGACGTGGCGAGCAGGATCGCGAGACGCATGCCTCCTCCTAAGCGCAGGCCGGCATCGGGCCAAGCCTCTGTCCCGGCGTCAAGCCTCCGTGATCGAGCCGGCGTGGCCGGCACGGCGCGGCCCAAGGCCGGATGGCCTCGAGACGGGATCGCGCTCACGGTTGCGCCCGCAGCTTGGCGAAGCGCTTCACCGCCCGCTCCCGGCGCAGGCGCGAGAGGCGGGCGATCCAGAAGATGCCGTCGAGCTGGTCGATCTCGTGCTGGAGGCAGGCGGCCCGAAACCCCTCGGCCGCCTCCTCCTGCGCGACGCCGTCGAGATCCTGGAACCGCACCCGGATCGTGGCCGCCCGCTCGACCGGCTCGGACACGCCCGGCATCGAGACGCTGCCCTCCCGCGCCGTGACGCGCTCGGGCGAGCGGTCGACGATCTCGGGGTTGACGTAGACCATGGCCGGCCCGCCCGGCTCCGGGCGCAGCACGACGAGGCGCCGCCGCACGCCGAGATGCGCCGCGGTCAACCCGGCGGCCGCGGCCGAATCGAGGGTCTCCGTCACGTCCCGGGCGAGGTCGCCGAGATCGGCATCGAAGGCCGTCACGGGGTCGGACGGCACGTCCAGCCGCGGGTCGGGATAGAAGATCAGCGGACGGGTTGCCATCGGATCAGGGTCTCGCGCTGGAGGGTGGGGCGGGCGGCACGCCGGCCCCCGCGTCGGCCGTTCGGGGCGCACCGTGCGTCGGGACGATGGCGATTCGGCGAGCCTTCGCAACGACGCGGACGATGGCGCGTTGGGCTCGCGCCCGCGCCCGCAGGGATGTCGCGCCGGGCTCGCCCCGCCTTCGGCGTGGGACGCGCCATGGGCAACCTCAGCGATCGATCGAGAGAAATCGCTTGTGCAGTGCAATCGTCACGCGTAGGAAGTTCGCGCAACACATTTCGGGATAATTCGGCAATGACCCTTCGTCTTTCCAGCACCTTCGCCGCTCTCGTCCTGGCCTCGGCCACCATGACCGCCCCCGTCGCCTTCGCCAAGCCGATGACCGGCGCCCAGGCGGTCAAGATGATCGACACCGACAACGACGGCACCGTCGACATGAAGGAGATCGAGGCGACCGCCTCGGCGACCTTCGATCGCCTCGAGAAGGATGCCGACGGCACCCTCGACAAGAAGGAGCTGAAGGGCCGCCTGAGCGCCGCCGGCCTGAAGAAGGCCGACCCGGACAACGACGGCACGATCGACAAGAAGGAATACCTCGCCGCCGTCGCCGACCGCTTCCAGGCCGCCGACCCGGACAACGACGGCACGCTCGACGCCAAGGAGCTGAAGTCCCCCGCCGGCAAGGCCCTGCTGATGCTGATCAAGTGACCCTCGGGCGCGACCCTGCGGGGTCGCGTCGGATGTGCCACCTGCGAGCCGCCCCGGAAACGGGCGCGGCTCGTTTTCGTTCGAACGCTTCCTGACGCACGTCCGGTTCCGCTTCCCGTCCTGCACCCGTCTCCACCGGACCCTTGCACCGGCCCCTTGGCACCGGCCCCTTGGCACCGGACCCTTGCGGCCGACCGTGCGACGTCGCGCGACATGCGAATCCTGTTGACGCATCTCAACCATAGGATGCAAGCTTGCTCCGTCGTGGGGGCAATATCAGCATGAGCATCGATCACCCGAAGGTCGCGGACCAGCCTTCCCTCGTCGCGGAGATGCGCGAGATCATCGAGGAGACCCGCAAGACGATCGAGGCGTCGCAGGGGATCCTCGACCGCTGCACGGCTCACGTCGCCGAGGCTCACAGTGCGGAGGCTCGGGCCGCCGAGGGGACGTCCGGCGATCCGTTCCGTCAACTGGCCGACGCGGCCAGCGAGACCGTCAGCCTGCTCGAAGGCATCGCCGACGGCCTGATCGTCGCCTACGAGTACGCCAAGCTCGACAACGATCCGCCGACGCTCGCCCTGATCGAGAGGGCGATGCTGCATGTCGGCCGGCGCCTCGCCCAGGCCGTCGGCCCGAAGCAGGCCGGCCTCGCGCGCCACTGAGCGCGTCGCGCGCTCAGTACTCCCATTCCGCGCCGACGCCGACGCTGGTGCGGCCGTCGCTGCCGGCCTCGCCCTGGATCTTCACCCGGCGCGTCACGTCGTAGTCGATGGTCGCGCCCGTGTCGGCCGGCTTGGCGCCGGCCTTGATGCCGACGCTGAGGCGATCGCTGAGGTAGCGCGAGGCGCCGAGCGCCGGGCCGCCGCTGGTCCCGGTCGAGACGTCGAGGCTGTCGAGCCCGAGGCCCTTGCGCGCCGCCTCGAACACGTCGACGCCCCCTGCCCCGCCCGAGAGCTGCGACACGGCCTGCGCCAGCTGCAGCGCCTGGAACGGCGACAGGCTGCCCGACGCCTTCTTGAACAGCAGCCGCGACAGCACCTCGTCCTGCGGCAGGCTCGGGTCCGAGGAGATCGCGAAGACCGGGCTGTCGGCCGGCCCCGAGACCGCGATGCGGGCGGTGATGTCGGTGGCCTTGGTCTCGGCGACGAAGTCGAGGTCGGGGGCCGCGATGGCGCCGCCGAAGGTCACGCGGCCGCGGGTGAAGTCGAGGCGCTGCCCGATCACCGCGAGACGCCCGCGCCGAAGCTCGAACGCGCCGTTCGCGTTCGGGTCGCGCGAGGTGCCGGTGACGCGCAAGCTCCCGCCGAGCTCGGCGTCGATGCCGCGCCCGCGCACGAAGATGCGGTTCGGAGCGCTCACCGCGACGTCGAGGGTGGCGTCGAACGGCACGGCGGGCTTGCCGCGCGCGCCGCGTCTTCCCACGGCCGCCAGCTGCGCCCCGCGCAGGGCCTTGGCGTCGAGCCGGGCGCGGATGTCGGGCGGGGTGTTGACCCGGCGGATGCCCGGCAGCGGCTGCACCGTCGCGGGCAGCCGGTCGGGCACCGACACGTCGATCGAGACCACGTCGACGCGGCCGGCGATCCGCGGCGTGCGCGACAGCGGGCCGGAGAGCGCGAGGTTCAGGCTCGCCACCGCCGTCATCAGCGGGCTCGAGATCAGCTCGGTGCGCTCGCCCGCGATGCGGATCGTGCCCGGGAACCCGGCCTGGGGCTCGAGCGCCACGCGGCCGTCGGCACGCAGCGTCCCGCCGTTGCGGGTCGCCAGGGTGAGGCGTTCCAGCACGACCGCGTCGCCGCGCCCCGTGGCGCGGCCCTCGATGTTGGTCAGCCGGATGCCGTTGAGCGGGTCGGTGAAGCTGCCGCCCGAGAGCGTCGCGCTGCCCTCCGCCCGCGGTGCGGCGAGCGTGCCCGTCACCCCCGCATCGATCGCCACCCGCCCGGCGACCCGCTGGCCGCCGACGCTGAGCAGGCTGTTGGCCAGCGCCGCGTCGAGCGTTCCCC
>NZ_VRVH01000368.1:0-3758 GCF_008040095.1 Methylobacterium sp. WL6
GAAGGCGAGGCGGGCGGGGTCGAGGCGGGCGGTCGGCATCCCGGCGGGTATGGGCCGGCGCGGAGCCGGCGTCGATGCCGAAGGCCCCGCGAGCTGTCCGAAGGTCTTCCGCGCCGACGCTTGTTGACGGCCGGCCCGATCGTCTACGCCGTGCTTTGCTCCGGCAGCGCAACGTCTCTATCTTGCCAAGCGTTTGCAAAACTTGCCAAGCGTTTGCCAAACAACACGGATGGGAGGGGCGATGCTGAGCGGTTCGACGATTCTGCGGATCTCGCTTCTGCTGGTCGTCGCGGGCTGCCTCGCCGCCCTGATCCAGTATTTTCTGCCGCACGCACCGTCGCCGGCGCAGGCGCCGCCGGTCTCCGTGCCGCCGGCATCCGTCGCCCCGGCGCCGCGAAAGGTCGGGACGCCGACGCTGGTCCCGTCCCCCGCAGCGCCTCGAGCGGACCTCGCCGCGCCGCCGGTATCGCCGGATCCCGCGCCCACACCCGCTCCGGCACCCCAGCCGACCGCGGAAGCCCCGGTTCTCTCGCAATCCGTGCCGGAGTCGCAACCGACCGGTCAGGCGGAGGTGAACGAGGCCGGCGACAGCGCCGGACCGCGCGCGCTGGCGCTGGTCGACCTCAACACCGCATCGCTGGCGGAGCTGAACGGGTTGCGCGGCGGCGGCAGCATCGGGCGGGCGATCATCCAGCGCCGGCCCTACACGACGATCGACCAGTTGCTGTCGAAGCGCGTGCTCAGCCGCGCGACCTACGACAAGATCAAGGATCAGATCACGATCCGCTGAGATGCCCGCGACCGCGAAGCCGAGCTGTCCTTGTCGGGGGCCGGAGCGGTGCCGCAACTGGCGCAGCCTGCGCCGGTTGCCTATTGTGGACCCTACGGACGGATCGTCTGCGCGGGCGATCCCCGATCAAGGTGCGAGGAGCTGCGCATGTTCACCCAGACCGGCAGCGCGATCCTTCGGGACGACCTCGGCGTCGAGGAGACGACCGAGACCGACAACATCGTGCGGTGGGACGGCGAGCGGCTCTACGTCGAGCACGACGTCTACCACAACGGGCAGCTGGTCCACCGCAAGTACCGCCGCAACGTGACCGAGCCGGTCGCCCGCGCGCTGCTCGCCGTGATCAACCGCGCCAAGCAATGAGGCGCGTCGTCCTGGCAGCCCTGACGGGTCTCGCGCTCGGCGGTCCCGCCGTCGCGCAGGTCGGCGTGCGCTACGTCGCGCCGGAGCGCTTCACCGACGCGGAGGACCGTTGGGCCTCCTCCGGCCGGAGCCTGCGGCTGACGCTGGCGGAGATGACGCGGATCTTCCAGGACCTCGGCAGCCGGCGCCTCGGCCCCGACGAGAGCCTCGACATCGCCGTCCTCGACATCGATCTCGCCGGGTACGAGCGGCCGGGCTTCGGCACGCCGAGTGGCCTGCGGATCGTCCAGGACTTCACGCCGCCGCGGATCCGGCTCGCCTACGCACTGCGGCGTGGCAAGCGGGTGGTCGCCAGCGGCGAGGATACGGTCACCGACCCCAACTTCATGCTGACGGCCAACCCACGCTTCTCGACCGGCGGCCTGTATTACGAGCGCGCGGTGCTGCGCGACTGGTTCGCGCGCCGCTTCCCGGTTCCGGCCGGCCGCGGCTGACGGACGTTTCGCGCGCCGAACCGCGCGGCTCGACCGCGGCTCACGCCGGCCAGCGCGGCGTGCGCTTCTGAAGGAAGGCATCGATGCCCTCGTCGGCGTCGGCGAGCATCATGTTCCGGGTCATGACCTCGGCGGCGTAGGCGTAGGCCTCCTCGAGGCCGAGCTCCGCCTGGCGGCCGAAGGCTTCCTTGCCGATCGCCACCACCCGCGCCGACTTGCCCGCGATGCGCATCGCCATCGCCTGCACCGTCGCATCGAGATCGGCGGTCGGCACCGCACGGTTGACGAGGCCGATGCGCAACGCCTCCGCGGCGTCGATCGGCTCGCCGAGCAGCAGCATCTCCATCGCCGCCTTGCGCGGCACCGCGCGGGAGAGCGCGACCATCGGGGTCGAGCAGAACAGGCCGATGTTGACCCCGGGCGTCGCGAAGCGGGCGTCGTCGGCGCAGACCGCGAGATCGCAGGTCGCGACCAGCTGGCAGCCGGCGGCGGTGGCGATGCCGTGAACCTGCGCGATCACCGGCTGCGGCAGCCGGGTGATCGCCAGCATCAGCCGGGAGCAGGCGCGGAACACCTCGGCCGCGGCCTCGCGCCCGGGATGCGCGCGCATCTCCTTGAGATCGTGACCGGCGCAGAAGGCCGGCCCGGCGCCGCGCAGCACGACGACGCGCACGGCTCGATCCTCGGCGATCGCGTCGAGCGCATCCTGCAAGGCCGCCATCAGCCCGAGGGACAGCGCGTTGCGGGCCGGACCGCGGTTCAGCGTCAGCGTGGCGATGCCTTCGGCATCCGCGCGAAGCAGCAGCGGCGCGTCGGTCTGCGCGGTCGAGGACATGCCCTGGCTCCCGTCTCGATGGCCGGTCAAGCCTATCACGGACGCGTCGGGTTTCGAGGATGGCTCAGGCCCGGCGCGCCGGCAGCGCCTGCGGGGCGAGCGGGGCGTCGTCGTACTCGGCGATCTCGAGGTCGATGCGGGCGAAGTCGGCGCCGCCGTGCCACCACACCAGCGGCTGAACCGAGACGAGGCCCTGGACGCTGCACAGCGTCTCCGCGAGGCCGGCGTCGACGAACAGGTGGCGCGGGCCGATCGCGTCGAGGCTCCGGGCAAGCGCGGTCCCGCGCAGGGTGAGGTCGAGCGGCATCACGGTGACGCCGACGGAGCCAAGGCCCTGCCAGATCGCGAGCACGTCGGGCTGGTTGCGCATCAGCAGGGCGACGACGTCGCCTTCCCCCAGCCGCTCGTGCAGGGCCCAGCGGGCGTAGCGGTTGCGGCGCTCGCCCGAGGGTGCGTCGCTCGGTTCGGCGAGGCGCAGCGACGGCGGCACGAAGGCGGGATCTGGCTCTGCGCGGTGGTCGAGGGCGAAGTGCATGCGGCGTCCAGTCCGGCTCATTGCGGAAGATGTCGGACTCCGATCTGCTCGCCACCGGTTAATAGCAGGCTTCGAACCCCCGCGTAGGGCAGGATCAAGTCGAAACAAGTTCCGCGGTTCCGCAAGGCAGACGAGGGACCGGGACGGCCAGTGACGCGGTAGAAACGCCGCTATCGATTGCAACGCAGGTAACGCTTAACCACGAACGACCTTCACCTTTGTCCTGCGTGGCCTGAGGCAATCCGTCGGGCCGCTCCCCCTGGGCGGCGTTCACCGTTCGGCGTATCTCGCCCGTCTCAACGACTCGCAAGAAGTCGTCGACGACGATGAGGAAACTTTCGCCCATGCGCATGTTCGCCACGCCGGCCGCCGCGGCCGCCCTCCTGAGCCTCGGTCTCGCCGCGCAGCCCGCCGCGGCGCAGATCCGCAACGCCCCGGCCCCGCGGGCGCTGGAATTCGCAGCCTACATCTTCGCGGCGTCGAACGTCTGCGGCTATCGGATCGGGACCGACACCTTCGAGGCGCTGCTGGTCAAGCAGGGCACCCGATCGGCCGACGTCAGCCCGCGCGGCCCGTTCGGCGGCCGGGTGCAGTCGATGTTCGCGCTGATGTCGAACGACATGGCCCAGCATCGCGAGAAGGCGTGCCTCGCCGTCGCCGGCGAATACGGCCCCGAAGGCACGGTCGCGAAGGACGTGCTGCTGCCGGCCGCAGCCGACGCGCCGCCCGCCGGCGCCGACA
>NZ_VRVH01000369.1:0-3743 GCF_008040095.1 Methylobacterium sp. WL6
GGTCAGCACCTGCGAGGCCGCGGCGCCGGTCTCGTCGGCCGCCGCCGCGAGCCCGCCGATGTTGGCCGTCACCGCCCCCGTCCCGGAGGCCGCCTCGCCGACGTTGCGCACGATCTCCTGGGTCGCCGCGCCCTGCTCCTCCACCGCCGCCGCGATCGAGGCCGACACCCCGGAGATCTCCCGGATCCGTCCCGCGATCGCGTCGATCGCCGCGACCGCCTGGCGGGTCGAGTCCTGGATCCGCCCGATCTGGCTGCCGATCTCGCCGGTGGCCCGCGCCGTCTGCGCGGCGAGCTCCTTCACCTCGGCCGCCACCACCGCGAAGCCGCGGCCGGCCTCGCCGGCGCGCGCCGCCTCGATCGTGGCGTTCAGGGCGAGCAGGTTGGTCTGCCCGGCGATCGACGAGATCATCGCCACCACGTCGCCGATCCGGGCCGCCGCCTCGCTCAGGTCCTGCACCACGGCCGCCGTCTGCGCCGCCTCGGCCACCGCCCCCTGCGCCAGCGCCGAGGAGCCGCCGACCTGCCGCCCGATCTCCAGCACCGACGAGCCGAGCTCCTCGGCCGCCGCCGCCACCGTGTTGACGTTCGAGGCCGCCTCCTCGGCGGCCATCGCCACCGTCGTCGACTGCGATGCCGTCTGCGTCGCGGTCGCCGTCATGCTCTGCGCCGTCGCCTGCAGCTCGGTCGCCGCCGCGGTCACCGTCGCGACGATGCCGCCGACCGAGCGCTCGAAGGTGTCGGCCATCTGCCGCATCGCGGCCTTGCGCTGCGCCTCCGCGCCGGCCCGCGCCAGGGCGGTCTCGCTCTCCAGCGCCCGCATGCGCAGCAGCGCAGCCTTGAACACCTGCACCGCGTCGGCGATGCGGCCCATCTCGGTGCGCGTGCCCTGGAGCGGGATCGCGGTCTCGAGGTCGCCCTCGGCCAGAGCCTGCATCGGCCGGACGACGCGGTCGATCCCGCGGCCGATGCCGGCGATCAGCAGCACGGCCATCGCGACCGCCAGGGCCAGGGCCGTCCCGAGGGCCGCGACCATCCAGAACCGGGTGCGCGCGACGGATGCCGCGGCGGACGCTTCCGCGCGCGCGGCGCCCTCCGTGTTGAGGGCGATGATCCTCTCCAGGGCGATCGAGGCGTTGCGGCGCGCGCCGATCCCCTTGCTCTGGTAGGCGAGCAGCGCCTCGGCCTTCTCGCCGGCGCGGGAATGGGCGAGGATCGGCGCCTCGGTCGCGGTGAAGGCGCCCCACTCGCGCAGGAAGGTCTCGTACAGCGCCCGCTCCTCGGGCTGCGCGATGCCGCGCGCGTAGGCGGCCATCCCGGTCTCGATCGCCTGGCCGCGCTGGGCGATGTCGCCCTCGATGGCGGCCAGCGCCTTCGGCTCGGTGGTGAGCATGTGCCGCAGCAGGCTGGTGGTGTACCGCCCGGTCAGCGCGTCGAGGGCGCCGGCGTCGCGGACGTTCGGCAGCCACCGCGTCTGCACGTCGACCAGCCGTTCCTCGACCGTCGCGATGCCGGACAGGCCGGCGAGCCCGAGCCCGAGCACGAACAGGGTCAGCGTCGCGAAGGCGGCGACGAGCCGCGTGCGGATCGAAACATTTCTCAGGGACACGCGCGACTCCGGGAATAAAGTCTTCATGGGCTTCGGCGCCCGAACATTTGCTCGCAATAAAGTATAGGTGGCCCGCGTTAAGGAATACAAAAGCGCAATCCCGATCCGTGCCCGACGCCCGGGGGACGGCGTCCCGCGCCGGCCGTTCCGGCGGGCCCGCGCGCCGGCCGGGTGACGAACGGCACCCGCAAGGCCCTCGCGCCTCCGTGCCGTCCGCGGTAAGGGCAGGACGTCCCGTCCTCGCGATCAGGCGCTTCATGGCGAGCCCGGCCGAACATGCGAGCTTCCTGCCGCCGGTGCTGACGTTCCTGTCGGCGGCGGTGATCGGCGTGCCGATCTTCCGGCTGCTCGGGCAGAGCGCGGTGCTGGGCTACCTCGTCGCCGGGGTGCTGATCGGCCCGTCCGGCCTGTCGCTGATCGCCGAGCCCGAGACGGCGGCGAGCGTCGCCGAGATCGGCGTGGTGCTGCTGCTGTTCATCGTCGGGCTCGAATTGCACCTGTCGCAGCTCGTCTCGATGCGCCGCGACATCTTCGGGCTCGGCACGGCGCAGCTCGTCGTCTGCGCGATCGTGCTCGGGGGCCTCGGCGTGCTGCTCGGCGCGGCGCCCAGCGCCAGCGGCATCATCGGCATCACGCTGGCGCTCTCGGCCACCGCGGTGGCGCTGCAGCTCCTGGAGGAGCGCGGCGACCTCGGCACCGCCTACGGCAGCCGCGCCTTCGCGGTGCTGCTGTTCCAGGACATCGCCGTCGTCGGCATCCTGGCGCTGATGCCGCTCCTCGCATCGGCCGGCGGCGGCAGCGGCGCGCCCTGGCTCGGGGACGCGGCGCTCTCCACCGGCAAGGCGCTGGCGGCGATCGTCGCCGTGGTGCTCGTCGGCCGCTACGGCCTGAACCGCTTCTTCCGCCTGCTCGCCGCGAGCGGCGCCCGCGAGGTGATGACGGCGGCGGCCCTCCTGGTGGTGCTCGGCACCGCGCTGCTGATGGCCGAGGTCGGCCTGTCGATGGCGATGGGCGCGTTCCTGGCCGGCATCCTGCTGTCGGAATCGAACTTCCGCCACCAGCTCGAGGCCGACATCGAGCCGTTCCGCGGCATGCTGCTCGGCCTGTTCTTCATGAGCGTCGGCATGTCGATCGACGGCGGGCTGGTGCGCGCGGTCTGGCCGCTGCTGTTCGGGGCGACCTTCGCGGCGATCCTGGTCAAGGTCGCGCTGGTGGCCGGGCTGTTCCGCCTGTTCGGCTCGACCTGGCTCGACGCGGTGCGCGGCGCCGCGATCCTGGCGCCGGCCGGCGAGTTCGCCTTCGTGCTGCTGCCGCTCGCCGGCTCGCTGGGCTTGACCGACGCCACCGCCACGCGCTTCGCGGTGGCGCTCGCCGCCCTCACCATGCTGATCGGCCCGGTGGCGGCCAAGGGCCTCGACAAGGCGCTCGACCTCGCCCGCGCCCGCCGCGGCAGCGAGGCGCTGCCGGCCACCGACGTGGTCGAGAGCGCCGAGGCCCGCGTCCTGGTGATCGGCTTCGGCCGGTTCGGGCAGATCCTGACGCAGGTGCTGCTCGCCGAGGGCATCGGCGTCACGGTGATCGACAAGGACGTCGAGCAGATCCGCTCGGCCTCGCGCTTCGGCTTCCGGATCTACTACGGCGACGGCACCCGCCTCGACGTGCTGCGCGCCGCCGGCATCGGCCGGGTCGACCTGGTGTGCCTGTGCATCGACGACGCCGAGGCGGCGTTGAAGATCGTCGACATCGTCCACGAGGAGTTCGAGTCGGTCCGCACCTACGTCCGCGCCTACGACCGGATGCACGCCGTCGAGCTGATGAACCGCGACGTCGACTTCCACATCCGCGAGACCGCCGAATCCGCCCTGGTGTTCGGCCGCGCGACGCTGGAGGGCCTCGGGCTGTCCGCCGACGCCGCCGCCGCGCGGGTCGAGGACGTGCGCAAGCGCGACGTCGCCCGCCTCGTGCTGCAGCAGGCCGGGGCGCTCCCCGAGGGCGGCGGCTGGCTGCGCGGCATCGGCGTGCCCGAGATGAAGCCGGAGCCGCTCACCGCCCCGCAGCGCCCGGCCCGCGCGCTCTCGGCCGAGACCCGCGACATCATCGGCAACGACCGCCGCGAGGCCGCCGGCCGCATGCTC
>NZ_VRVH01000036.1:0-28204 GCF_008040095.1 Methylobacterium sp. WL6
CCTCCGGCGCGGGTGCGGCCGCTTCCCCCTCGGTCCTGGCCGCCACGAGCCCGTCGGCGAACTGCAGCGTCACGGGCGTGCCCGCCGGCAATCCGAGGCCGGAGCGCAGCGCAGCGCCCGCGCCGTCGCGGACCAGCACGTAGCCGCGGGCGAGCACGGCGCGGTAGCCGAGGCTGCCGAGGAGGCCGCCGGCCCGTTCGAGTCGGGCGCTGCGGCGCTCGATCAGCCCGGCCCCGGCCTGCACCATCCGCGCGTGCGACGCGGCCAGCCGCTCGCGCGACCGGGCGGTCTCGGTCTCGGCCCGGCGCAGCGTCGTCGTCCGCGCGACAACCAGCCGGTGGCTCAGCGCGGCGAGCGCGTCGCCCTTGCGGGTCGCGTGGTTGGCGAGCGCCTGGCGCGGCCGATGGTCGATCGCCGCGAGCCGCGCCCGCGCCCGGGCCAGAACCAGTTCCGGCGGATGCCGCACGAGCCGGTCGAGCAGGCGCGAGAACCGCTCGCGGAAGGCGCGGGCGTTGCCCGCGAGCGCCGGCGCGAGCCGGGCCTCGGCGAGGTCGAGCTGCTGGCGCTTGGCCGCCAGGAACGCGTCGGCACCGGGCATCGCCCGCAGCGCCGAGCGGAAATCCGCGCCGAGTCGGTCGAGCTTGCGCTCCACCGCGCCGCGGCGGCGGCGGGTCAGGTCGTCGAGGGTGACCAGCAGATCGCCCCGCACCGGCACCGCCATCTCGGCGGCGCCGGTCGGCGTCGGCGCGCGCCGGTCGGAGACGAAGTCGATCAGCGTGGTGTCGGTCTCGTGCCCGACCGCCGAGATCAGCGGGATCCGGCTCTCGAAGGCGGCGCGCACCACCGCCTCCTCGTTGAACGCCCACAGGTCCTCGATCGAGCCGCCGCCGCGGGCGACGATCAGCACGTCCGGCCGCGGGATCGCGCCGCCGGCCGGCAGCGCGTTGAAGCCGCGGATGGCGGCGGCGATCTCCTCGGCCGCGCCGTCGCCCTGCACGCGCACCGGCCAGACCAGCACGGGGCGCGGGAACCGGTCTTCCAGCCGGTGCAGGATGTCGCGGATCACCGCGCCGGTCGGCGAGGTCACCACGCCGACGACCTGCGGCAGGAACGGGATCGCCCGCTTGTGCTCGGCCGCGAACAGACCCTCGGCCGCCAGCGCGCGCTTGCGCTCCTCCAGCAGCGCCATCCAGGCGCCGATGCCGGCCGGCTCGAGGCTCTCGATGACGATCTGGTACGAGGACTTGCCGGGAAACGTCGTGATCTTGCCGGTGGCGACGACCTCGAGCCCCTCCTGCGGCTTCTGCCGCAGGCGATTGAAGGTGCCCTTCCACACCACCGCGTCGATGCGGGCGTTGCCGTCCTTGAGCGAGAAGTAGGCGTGCCCCGAGCCGTGCTGCCCGCGGAAGCCCGAGATCTCGCCGCGCAGCCGCACGTGCCCGAACGCGTCCTCCAGGGTACGCTTGAGCGCCGAGGCGAGGTCGCCCACCGACCATTCCGGCTGGTTGGCGACGAGCACGGCCGCGGGCGGGACGTCCGCGGCCGGCGGCGACCTGCGGGGGGCGGGGGGCGGGACGAGGGCCATGGCGAGAGTGCTATGCGGACGCGGCGCCGAGGTCAAAGGCCGCCGCGCGACGGTGGATCCGGTGCACGACGCGCGCCTTCGTGCGAAACGGCCCTTTCCCCGCTCCCGGATTTCGGGAACATCCTGATCGCATGAACATCCTTCTCATCGGCAACGGCGGCCGCGAGCACGCCCTCGCCTATGCCCTCGCGAAAAGCCCGCTCTGCACCCGGCTGCTTACGGCGCCGGGCAATCCCGGCACCGCGCAGCACGGCGAGAACCGGCCGGAGCTGAACGTCGCCGACCATGGCGCGGTCCGCAGCTTCTGCGAGGCCGAGCGCATCGGCCTCGTCGTGATCGGGCCCGAGGCGCCGCTGGTCGCCGGCCTCGTGGACGACCTGACGCGGGCCGGCATCCGCGCCTTCGGCCCGACGAAGGCCGCCGCGCAGCTCGAAGGCTCGAAGGGCTTCACCAAGGAGCTGTGCACCGAGCGCGGCATCCCGACGGCGGGCTACGGCCGCTTCGCCGCGCTCGATCCCGCCCTCGCGCACGTGCGCGCCGCGGGCGCCCCGATCGTGGTGAAGGCCGACGGGCTCGCCGCCGGCAAGGGCGTCACCGTCGCCGAGACGGTGGAGCAGGCCGAGGGCGCGCTGCGGGCGCTGTTCGCGGAGGCGGGCGCGGAAGTCGTGATCGAGGAATGCTTGTTCGGCGAAGAGGCGAGCTTCTTCGCCCTGTGCGACGGCACGCGGGCGATTCCGATGGGCACGGCGCAGGACCACAAGCGGGTCTTCGACGGCGACCGCGGTCCCAACACCGGCGGCATGGGCGCGTATTCGCCGGCGGGCATCGTCACGCCGGCGATCGAGCGGACCGTGATGGAGACGATCATCCAGCCGACGCTCGACGGCATGCGCGCGCGCGGCACGCCGTTCACCGGCATCCTCTATGCCGGCCTGATGCTGACCGCGGACGGCCCCAAGCTCATCGAGTACAACACCCGCTTCGGCGACCCGGAGGCGCAGGTGCTGATGCCGCGGCTCGCCTCCGACCTGGTGCCGGCGCTGCTCTCGGCCTGCGACGGCGACCTCACCGGCGTCTGCCTGGAATTCGACGCCTCGCGCGCGGCGCTGACCGTGGTGATGGCGGCGGCCGGCTATCCCGGCACGGTGGTGCGCGGCTCGACGATCCGCGGCATCGCCGATGCCGAGCGCGACGGCGCCCTGGTGTTCCAGGCCGGAACCCGGGCCGAGGGCGAGGCCATCCTCGCCGACGGCGGCCGGGTGCTGGCGGTCACCGCGCTCGGCGACAGCGTGCTGGAGGCGCAGGCCCGCGCCTACGCGGCGGTCGCCCGGATCGACTGGCCGGAAGGGTTCTGCCGCCGCGACATCGGCCGGCGCGCCGTCGCCCGCGAGGTCGCCGGCCACGGCATCTGACCGTTTGCGACCGGGCGAGGCGGGTGTGTCCCGCGTCGCCAGATCGCAAACTAACGGCCGAGGGCGTAGAGGGCGATCGCGGCGGCGTTCGAGACGTTGAGGCTGCGGATCTCGCCGGTGAACGGGATCTTGGCGAGCACGTCGCAGCAGGCGCGGGTGCGCTCGCGCAGCCCCTTGCCCTCGGCGCCGAGCACGATCACCGCCGGCCGCGTCGGGGTCAGCGTGTCGAGGCCGGTCTCGGCGTCGGAATCGAGGCCGATGCGGGTGAAACCCTGCGCGCCGAGGGCGATCAGCGCCTCGGCGAGGTTGCGCACCACCAGGAACGGCACGTGCTCCAGGCCGCCGGAGGCGGATTTCGCCAGCACGCCGGTGGCGCCCGGCGCATGGCGCGCGGTCGTGACGATGCCGGTGACGCCGAAGGCCGCGGCGGTGCGCACGATCGCCCCGACATTGTGCGGATCGGTGATCTGGTCGAGCGCCAGCAGCAGCGCATCGGCCGGCAGCGCGTCGAGGCCGGGCGAGGCGAGGGGCTCCGCCTCGAGGTAGAGGCCCTGGTGCACCGCATCCGCCCCGAGCAGCCGGTTGATGTCGGACGGCCGCACCAGCTCGGGCTCGATCCGCAGGGTGCCCAGCTCCTCCACGAGACGCGCGGCGCCGTTCTCGGTGGCGAGCAGCCGGTGCAGGATCCGCTCGGCATTGCCCATCGCCTGCACCACCGGGTGGAAGCCGTAGATCACCGCGGCGCCCTCGTGCGCCGGCTGCGGCCCGGCCGGCCGCGGCCGCTGACCGTAGGCGGGCTTGCCGAAGCCGGGTTTTCCGAAAGCGGGTCTTCCGAAGCCGGGCTTGCCGTAACCCGGCTTGCCGTGGCTCGGCTTGCCGAAGCCGGGCTTCCCATACCCTGGCTTGCCATGATCGGCCTTGCCGAAGCCGGGCTTTCGCACCTCGGACCCGGTCGGCCGCCCGCCGTCGCCGCCGTCGTCGCTCTCGCTCGCCATCCGCCCAACCATTCCAGACCCGTGCTGCGCGCGACCGCGCAGGAAAACAGCGCCCCGCCAAGGCGCGCGAAGCGGCAGCGTTAGCACGGCCGGGGCGAAGTTGCCGCACCCGCCCGGCGCCGCCATCCCGCCCCATCCGCGACAAACCGGCCCGCGCCCGCCGCCGCCGCACAAGCCGCGATCCGCCCGTTGCCCTCCGCCCGTGGCCCGACTATAGAAACCTCGGCCTAGCGCCAGCGCCCTTCGTCTATCGGTTAGGACGTCAGCCTTTCACGCTGAAGAGGCGGGTTCGACTCCCGCAGGGCGCGCCAACGTCACCAAGCACTTAGCTGATTTTCCGGTCTCGTCTCACACGGCCAGCTCACTTAGCGGCCGTTGTGGAGCGCCTTGTCCCGCGAGCGGAGTTTGTCCGCCCTTTCCCAGACAGGCGCAGCGACGAGACATCTGGCCTCCCTGACTGGCCGCCGCCCCTCGTGCCATCAGCGGGCATGATCCGGGTCATCAAGCACATCCTCATCGAGCCCACGGCCGATCGGGCTGATCGCATCGAAAGCATCCGCACGGTTATCCTCGCGGCGTTCCCGGACGCGACGGCCGAGATCGTCCCGGGCCTGCTCGACGTTGACCTCGTGGTCGAGGTTCGGGTTCCGCTCTGGCAACTCGACGAGTGGCAGGCCGTGCGGAAAAGCTGGGGTGACTTCAGCACCGTCGAGCGTAGCGTCGAGCAGGCGTTCGATCGCCTTCCAGGTGACCCGACCGCTTAGGAACCATCGCTCCGCTTGCCGCGGGCGACCTCGCGCATGGCCTCGTCCGGCAGCGGCCGCTGAAGCTGCAGTGCCTCCTCGACCGGCGTCTCCAGCCACGTGCGCCACGCCTCCGGCGTCTTCAGCAGCACCGACATCGCCTTCGGGTGGACCAGCTCGACCACGCCGTTCGCCTCAGTTGCGAGGGATCAAGCACCACAGAGCGCACTGCAGGAAAGGCGAGTGATTACAGGTGTGCTTCAAGCTCCGTCCCGCTTCGCGCCACGCGCAACGATCTTAAGCGCGCCGTCGCGCAAGGGCCGTTGCAGTTTGGCGGCTTCCGGCCATTCCGCTGACAACCACGTCTCGTATTCTTCGGCAGTGGTGAGGATCGCCGGCATCGCCTTCGGATGGATCTCCCCGACCTCGGCATTCGGCTCGGTCGTCAGGAAGGCATAAAGATCGTCCACGGTTTCGCCGTCCTTGACCTTGCGAACGGATTTCCACCCGTCGAGCAGAATGCCAGCGAAACACGCCAGCGGACGGTCTCCCCCGAGCGCAAACCAGATATCGCCGCCAGCCTTCGCGTTGAACTCGCTGAACGACGTCAGGGGAACGAGACAACGGTGCTGAGGCTTCAACCACCGGCGCCAGTGCGGGGACCGGGTATTGCGGACGTTGGTGACGCCTGCATCGACCTTCTTGCCCTTTAGTGCGAACTCCGGCGACGGCATGCCCCAGCGCATCATCGCGAGGGTGCGTTCGCCTTCTCGCATGCGCACGACCGGCGCCATGGTGTTCGGGAAGATGCCAGGCAGCGGCGGCAAATTGCCGGCCTCGTCGCGCTGGACGCCGAACGCCTTCCGGATCGCGTCCTGACCCTTGTTGAGGCTGTAGAGGTTGCACATGCCGGCACCGTGCGACGGTCAAGTGCGCGAGGGCAAGCCTTTCCGTTCGGTCCGCTTCCCCCCACCGCTGCTTTCGGTGCGGCACGTCCAGCCGATCAGGGCGCGCGGGCTGGCATCCAACGCCGATGGGGTCCGCGTCTTTTTGGACTGAACGCCCGCCGCGGATCGGCCTCATTAACCGATCACCGGCATTCTACGATCAACCCAAGGGTGCGTACGTGCCAAAGATCCCGACTGTCGCTGTAGCCGGCCTGTGGTCCGCGATCACCGTGGCGGCGCTCACTGCCGTAGCGCTAGAGCAATCGCAACAAGTCGGTGGCATGGAAGCAAAGACCCCCGCCTTTGCTACCGCGGCCGATCCCACCACCACAGCCTCGATCATCCTCACCGACGCGACCGGAGCGAGATACCGGACGCGTCGGGATTGAAGGGCTGCCTGTCTCTGCTGCTCCTTGCGGCCCCTGGCGTTGTCGAACGGATCAAAAAAGGGCTGTTTTCGCGCGAGCGCCGCGGCACTGGCCGCTATTAATGAAAGATACGGCGACTATCTCAAGTTAGATAAGAATATACTATCATTGTCGGAGATACGATTGAGCTTGTGATTGACATTGCAATAAGAAACACAACAGCATTACCATGTGCCCTTGGCCTATCTTTTAATAGGTACTCAATAGGAACTGATAGCAATAGGAATGGTAGCGCACACACAACAAAAACAATGCATATGGTGTAGTAAAGTACCACCCCAATGATTAGCAGCGGTATCGTGGAGTCTACGATTTTTGTTTCGTCGAGTGCCGCAGAATTGTAGGACATTGGGACGTCCCCTCTTCCGATCCAATTGCAACCAGTGATAGAATTGCACTTATCGGAACAACCGCAAGGGCATGTGGCTTTGCGCTTGCGGCGCAGAGTACGCAGGCCCGCGATTGGTGCCCGACACGGATCACAACCCGTCCGCAATCAGACATCGTCATCACGGTAATCTGCTGATCCTGTGCGAGAGTTCGCAGGAATATGAGCCGCTCTACCGGTGCCTGCCTCGCTCTGGCCGAGGCGCCGTTGGCATGTCAGATCTAGGCATGACCAAGCCCGATCCAAACCGCTGCGAAGTGAAGGTCGACGGGGCCTGGATGGCGGTTAGCCTCACTGAGGCGGCCGGGACACATGCCATGGCTGAGAAGCGCTGTCCGGCTTGCCACGGCCGCGTCGCCATTACCGGATCGTACGCCGCACTTGTGAAGCGCACGCTCACGCATCGGCGGGTTCACGAGGGATGCCCGCTTATTCCGCGGCACTTTTGCGGCACGGCGTCACCGCATCCGGAAGCTGTGGAGTAGGATCGATAAATGGTGTGTCGGGACCAGTCGTATGAGTAACCCGAGCACCAGCGACCTGTCTGAGGCGAAGACCGTCATCGACGACCCCTGTCACGAGGTCGCTCAGGCCCTCCGCGCGATTGGCCTACGGGTAGAGCCAGCCTGCGGCGAACTGAGCCTGTGGCACGTCGACGATGAGGGGATGACCGACGCGGGCCTGATGAAGCTCGCGGTGCTGTTGAGGCTCGTGCCCGGCTCGGCGATGATCCAGTGAGTGTCGGGGACGACAGCTCCTCCGTAGGCGGCCGCGCGCTCGACGCCATGAAGCGGGGATACAAAGCGCCCGCGCCTGCATTGCCAAAAGTCGCGAGACTGATGCTCAATGGGCGCCGAGGCACGCTATGCTCGATACCGACGAGATGATTGCTGCCAGCGTCATGGAGGGGCACAACGTCGTGCTCGCCACACAGACGGTTGTGCAATCGTGCAAGCTTCTCGTAGCTAACGCCGATCATCAGCTTAGTGAGGCAGTCGCTTTGAAGTTGCGCACCCGTGCCTTGTTAGTCGCATCACTGGCATTGCTGCACCGGGAGAGACGATGACTCAGACAACTGCTGCCCTTGGTGCATTTGCTCCGCAAGGCCGCAACAAAGCCCGCCGCAGCTGGTGCCGGGCAGGCTGAGGTTTCTTCTAGAGTAGAGGGGCGATCACCTGCTGTTCGAAACTATCCGTCATCCCCACATGGGAGATCTCGAAGCCCTCCGTGGTTCACCAGAATCATCACCATCATGGCGATCGCGTCATTCAGGACTTCCATCCAGAGGCGGCCGCTCATGAAGGCGTTCAGCTCGACACGTACCCGGCGGCTGCTATCCTGCCGGGATGCGCATAGCCCTTACCGCCCTCGCTCTCGTCGCCACGGCCGGAGGTGCCAGCGCACAGCAGCAGATGCCGACCGTCCCGGAGCTGCTGACGGCTGAAAGTAAGGCCTCACAGGCGTGTGAGGGATCAGGAGATGCTGACGTCGCCCGAGAGCAATGCCGTCTCCGCGACCGTCTGAGCGGCCGCCTGGCGCAAGCCGGCTACTGCTGGGGTCGCAAAGGCCAAACCGACGAGAAGAAGCAGTGGCACGCCTGCCAGCCGGACTCGATCTACGAGGACGATATCGAGGCGGTGCAGCGCTGAAGCCTTTCCACTCCAGGCAACACCCGCGGCCGGCAAGGCAGCTAGAGTTCATGCTGCGCCTTTGATCCAGGATTTGCCAATGCCCTACACCCTTAAACGCCTCGCCCCTGGTAGCTTCGATCTCATCCTCGACGGCGAAGTGGTCGGCAGCTTGGTCCGCGATGTGTCGCGGGACGGGTACGAAGGCGATTGGACAGCCGAACCCCTCGCCGATACCCCGCCCTTTCCGGCGCCTTTCACGAGCGAGGCGCACAAGTTCCCGAACCTGAAAGCAGCGGGGGACTGGCTCGACGCGGACGTACCTGATCTCTGATACACCCCGTGCTCGGCAAGGCGAAGCGGTCGTAGTGAGGTGAGTATGCTCGGGCGACGATCGAAGCGCAGGCTGCCCCACAGCCTGACCCAGCACCTTTCAGATCCGAAGATCGTTGTCTTCAGAGCCCGAACGACCAAGCGGCGTAGCACCCCCTCTGCGTCTGGGTCGCCGCGGAAGTTCGGCATATCGGCCGTGACCCTCATCGTCCTCGTGCTGGCCGGCGGGTACCTGCTTCACGCGTGGTAGAGGATCAAGCTAGGCTCGAGTCGACCAGGGCTACGTGCGGCACCGCGAGAGTCCTAAGGGGGCGAACCGATGGATAAGATTGCGGCGAGCATCGCGAAGGTTCTTGGAGACGCAATCCGCGAGGTGGCCGCTGACACTCACGAGCTTCCCGAGGCCGTATCGGATGCCCTCGACGCCTGGATCGCAGACCAGCCTGAGCCGAAGCCTTCACGTCCGGAGGCGATCCGACACGCGCTCACGGACTGGCTCACGAGCAAGGGCTACGTTCGGCATCGTGAGGACCCTGAGAGAGCAAACTGATGGCCGAAATCCTTGACCGTGAGATCGAGGACTCCCCGCTTGGTGGTAGCGTCACCCGAGATGGCATCACGGTGCAGGCTCACATCTACTGGTTCGCCGGCACCGCGGACGAATGGACCCTGGAGGTCGTCGACCACGAAGGCGGTCACACGGCCTGGACTGGCGCCTTTGCGACGGATGAAGATGCCTTCGAGGCTTTTGAGCATGCAGTAGCTGAGGACGGCATCCGCTCGTTCGTCGAGCAGCCGGTGGAGCATTGATCCAGCACGTGCAGGCGAAGGGCTCACGAGAGTGAACGCTGAACGGCTCGCGATGGGGGTAGGCGGCTTCATTGTAGCCTTTGGGTCGATCTCAGTGCTCCTAGCAAACGGATTCGACAATGCGCTCATAATGGTCTTGGTGTCAGCGCTCGTTGCGTCTGCTGCGCTTGTAGCTATTCAAATCAAGATTAACCTCAAGCGCTGATCTTATAAGGGCCGGGATGCCCGGACCTCTATCATTCAAGGCGAGGCAGCCTTCCTATCAAGGAATACAAGGTGTCCGAACATCAGAGTAAAGAGTGGAAGCAAGCTGAAGCACTGTTCGCTAAGCGGCAGGGCCAGCCTATCCCCATGCCTGCCGATGAGCCACCTGCGAACGAGGCCGAGACCAACTTGGCTCGGCAGAGGGCGGCACGTTTGGCTATAGATGCCGAGCAATCGAAGGCGAAAGGCCGTCTGAAATGAGCGACACGCCGGATCCTGACCGCGCCGCCCGGGTGATCGCCGAGAACGTTTACGCAGCGTTCTGCCGCTAGGCGACGATGCCGGCCATCCCGCTGGAGGAGCAGACGATCGTCACGCGGTTAGTTGAGGCGATCCGCCCGCAAATCGGCATCGACTCCACAGGTGCGATTGTGGAAGCGGCCAACGCAGCGCTATCGGCCTGGGAACAGCGTGATCCAGATGTCCGCGGTCCTCGCGTCGTAGCGGTCAATCAAACCAACGGCTCCGTGACACTGGGGTAGCTTTCAGCGGGCCCTCATAGGCCGGCTCACTTTCACACACTCGCTATGGCGCGGAAGCGCGGTCGGATCGCGTCGCCGGGGCATGAGAAGGGCGTGCAGGTTTGAGAACTTCCGACGATCAGTGTCTAAATTAAGCTCGAAAGTGCTCAGCCCCCCCTTTCGGCTAGGCAAACCTGCTGCACGACCTTAGACTGCCCTTCTCCTTTTTTTAATCGGCATCAGCGGCTTCATGGCGGAAAAACCAGAAGAGTAAGCAATAGCCCACCAACAGATGCCGATTGAACTCAGCCAGCTATACGACCTAAAATCCGGTAGAGTTCAAGCATTGGCGATAGGGCCAATGGCGCATCAGGCGTGCGATTATCTTAATAGTACTACGGGAATTGTTTGTATAAATCTGATTGCATTTAAACACATAATCTCTGAGCATAAAGATCTAAGCGACATTGAGATAATAAGTATGTCATACGGCCTTATGCGTGGGCTTATTGTTACTGATAGCAAACAGACGAATGAGGTCATCGTCTCATATAAACTGCCGGAGAGCGATTTGCGCTGGAAGATTGCAGTAAAGTGCTGCGCGCAAGGCTCCGAATTGTGGGTAAAAACCTTTCACAGAACTCGGCCGCGTCAGACGCGCGCAATCTTGAAACGCGGACGCATAATCAAGCCCCACGATTGAAGCACAGACGGGCAGCTGCGATTGCAGCTGCCCGTTGTGGCTTTGTGCGATGGGGCCTGCCGGAACCCCACAAAATGCTCTTGCCGACGAAGCAAGGCTACGGCCTGCAGAATATCACCGTGTCACGCACTCGGCCGTACGAAGATCGTCCCTTCGTGTTCAAAAACTCTAAACGACGAAGCGCCGAAAGGATATCCCCATACCCATACAAGCTATGGCACCATGTTATGCACATTAAGTTAACAGGATAAACCACTGCTACCAAACAGCAAAATCTGTTTTTGTGGATATTCTCTGAATGAGTCCATGTGGCAATCTTGCGCGATGACGCGAACGTGAACCGCATGCCACTCGCATGCCCAAAAGCACCTCGTGCCCTAACCCGGCGCGCCTTTTTCGTTCACGCGCTCGTTGCCTGAGCCAGCCATGCAGCGCACCTACTACGTCCCTGATTCTCGGAACCTGGAAAGAAAAGTCGTGCGCTGCTCGGCGGCTTGGATCGCTGTGGAGCAACGAGATCAACTGATATGGCAAAGCTGGAAAGTGGTCGTCCGCGACGCGAACGGCGAAAGAGTGAGTGACGAGGATCTAGTCGACCTGAGCAGCGATGGCGGCGCGAACCATCTTGAGGATCACCGCTCGATTCTCATCGCTTTTAAGTGAAAGCCAAAGGCTGAGCATCTCGTTCGTCATAGCTAGCTTAGAGGCTTGCGCATCGGCCCCAAAGAACGACTCGACCGATGCGCCCAAGGCTTTAGTGATATCTTCCAGCATCGCGTAGGCAACGCTATTAAATCCAGAATGATCAGCCATCGCCCGCCGCTCGGAACCTGATGCGAAGCCTATGCGAATCGCATTCAAGATGCAGAAAATTACATCCAATGCTTTGCAACCAAAGGGTGCAGAGAAAGTTTCCGTTTCGCCTTCACTTAGGAGGCTACGATCACGCGATCGTGAGGGGGAGGGGTTGGGTGCTTGATGGCGATGAGATTGAGAAGCTGGCCGAGGCTTTCCTCGCCGCGCACACCGTCGCCCAACGTGTTGGGACCCCTGAGATGCAGAGCTTAACTCGGCTCTTGCTCTACGCGTTGGGAAGCGAAGTGGCAGGCCAGCTAGTGGAGGAACGGAACCCTAGCCAATACGGAAACGATGGCTGAGGCTCTTGGTGCATTCGCTCCATAAGGCGGCCAAAAAGCCCCGCCCGGCGGGTGCCGTCGAGGCCGAGGGTTGCCTCGGAACCTTGACGTAGACGCCTCAGGATTAGGCGTCACCCAATCAGGAAGTGCACCAGGATCAGAGCCACCGCCGCCCCACCAATCCCGAGACCCATGAGGGTAATGCTGCTGAGCTGATCGACGCTGTCTACGTCATGCCCGATGCGGTGCTCGACGCTGTTCGCGCCCTCGCCCGGCCTGTCCGGACTGCCTGGGTAGATGCGGGGTGCCATATCAGTCTCCTTGACGATCCGGGGGCAACGCTGCGCTGAAGCCGATCGTTCTAGGGCCACCCACGAAAAAGCCCGCCGCGATTGACGCTGAGGAGCGCTGACGGTTGAGACTGACTCAACGAGCTAACCAATCGCGGTCAGAGCAGCTGCTGGGTCCAGAACGGCAGCCGGCACGCCTTCGATCAAGTGCTTGATCATCTCAGACCGATCGTCGAGCATGATCGAGGGCGGCTCGCCGACGATAGCGCGCCACCCTTTCACGAAATCCGCGACTGACAATTGAGCGAGCGTGCCCTTCGCCTCCATCGCATTGTCCAAAGACGGTCGCGCGAAATCGCTCATGCGATGGCTACGACTGGCGGCCGGATAGGTTCACAGCGGCTGCTTGCAGGGTGAAGAGATCAGCGCTGACGTTGTGGCTTCTGCTACCGGATTGGGACATAGGAAAAGGCCCACCGCGGCTGATGTCGGGCGGGCCGTTAGACTGACCCCATGAAGCCCAATGCTCCGTTAGCTCAATCTATTGATCCGGCAGCAATCGGGCGAGGCAGCCGGTCGCATGCGCGTTTGGGGCGGTCATCGCGCCGCCTCCACACTCGTCACGATGGTAAGGCCATTATGGTCCGTGACCGCAAATATCACAGTCGCGGGATCACGCCCTAAACCAGCGATGTGAGCAGCCGCGGCATCCTTCGCATCCGCGACCGTATCGAACATGTCGGGTAAGAGGTACATCGGTAGCATGTTTTCTTCGTCAAGCGACGAAGGATCGGCGATTGAGATTTCGACGGCATATGGCATAGGACCATCATGCCACGGTCGCTCGATCGCTCAAAGGCTGGGTCAAGCCCAGTTAGCATCAAACTAGTGGTACGGGTCTAACACTTGGTGCCCGCGCTTTGCGGCCTGGATGATGCGATCCGGGTCGGCGGTCCAGACGAACGGCTTCGGATTGCCGTTGCTCTCGGCGATGAAGCGTTTGATGGCGGCCTGTACCTCGATCAGCGATCCGAACACGCCGCGTCGGAGCCGGCGTTTTGCGAGCTTGGCAAAGAAGCCCTCGACGGCATTGAGCCACGAGGCTGAGGTCGGGGTGAAGTGGAAGGTCCAGCGCGGGTGGCGGTCGAGCCAGGCACGGACCTTCGGGTGCTTGTGGACGGCATAGTTGTCCAGGATCGCGTGGACGATCTTGCCCACCGGAACCGCCGCCTCGACCGCATTGAGGAAGCGGATGAACTCCTGATGCCGGTGGCGCTGCATGCAGCGGCCGATCACCTTGCCCTCCAGCACGTCCAGGGCGGCAAACAGGGTCGTCGTGCCGCGGCGCTTGTAATCGTGGGTGCGCGTTGTCGGCTGGCCCGGCTTCATCGGCAATGGGGCCTGCGTGCGGGCGAGCGCCTGGATCTGGCTCTTCTCGTCGACCGAGAGCACGACGGCGTGGGCCGGCGGGTCGACGTAGAGCCCGACGACGTCGCGCAGTTTGGCGGCGAAGGCCGGGTCGGTGGAGAGCTTGAACTGCCGGACTCGATGCGGCTGTAGGCCGTGCCCCCACCAGATCCGCTGCACCGACGAGACACTGATGGCCGCGGCCTTGCTCATGGCGGCGGCCGTCCAATGGGTGGTCTCGCCGGGTGGTTCTCCTTGCGTCAGAGCCACCACGCGCGCCGCCACCTCCGGCCCCAGCGGCGGGATGCGCGCCGGTCGCGTTTTGTCCCGAAGGAGCCCATCGGCGCCCTCCTGCGCGAAGCGGTCCTGCCAGCGCCAGACCACCGTCTTGGACACGCCCGCCTCACGCATGATCGCATGCGTCCCCAGCCCATCGGCGCTCAGCAGTACGATACGGGCGCGCCAGACGTGCTTCTGCGACGTGTTTCGATCCGCGACGAGTGCTTCGAGCCGAAGGCGATCCGAGGTGGAGAGCGTGAAAGAGATGCCACTGCGCATCCCGCCAGACTCGCAGGATGGGGCGCAAACCGAAACCCCACACGGACTCAACCGTCAGGGCTCAACCACTAGCCAACTACCCGCTGGGACGATTTCGCAGCGTCCCGTGGTCCAGCAGGATCATCACCACCAGCAGCATGACAATCGCGCCGCACAGGGCCGCCATCCAGAGGTGGCCGCTCGTCAAGGCGCCTTCGGCCGCTGCTGTGAGGTAATACGCCCTCTACGCTGCTTCGAACGCGCTCAGGATCGGCGCACCACCAAGCCATGCCGTCGCCGCCTCGAGGGTCGGCAATCGGTGCTCGACGCAATCGAAGGGCCGGGGGCGTGTCGCAGCCGGAAGATCCTCCAGCAGCTCCGCGCACCACCCGGTAGGAGCGCCTCCTGCTGTGGTCTCGCGAACGACACCGCCAACGATCACCCCATCGAGGGCCAGGTCGTAGCTGCCGGCGGCGAGCTGATGCAGTGTGTATGTCATCGTCGGCCCATAGCTCCCGAAGTCTGAAGGCTTTGCCGCAGCAGTGCGTTCGCGAACACCGGCTCGACGCCGCGCTGCACGATGTCGGCGATGCGGTCGGCGCTGTCCGGCGCGGTGAAGAGGTCCGCGAGGCGGCCGGTCTGCCGGCCAAGCGCCGCCTGCCGCGCCTTGCCGCCGACGTTGGCGAACAGGGATCGGCCCTGCGTCCGCAGCGCCGTGACGGCCTCGCCCAAGGCGCTCTGCTCCGACAAGGCTTCCTGCATGGCGCGGTCGGCCGAGGTGTTTGAGCCCGGCGGCAGCCGCCGGCCCGTGGCGCGCAGCGTGTCGAGCAGCATGTTCACGGCCTGCGGCGCGGCCGGGCTGTTCGGCAGCGCACCGAGCGACCATGCGTCCGTCGCCATGGTCGCCATGGGTCGATCCATTTCGATCGTGCCGCGGCCGGTCGCGCTGCCGCGCCGGACTTGGCGCAAGCCCGCATGCGCGTCGACCCTGTGTCGGGCCGATCCGCGGTTCAGCGAAACGTGCCCGACAGCTCCTGGCCGTGTGCCGTCATCAGGTCCCGCCCACCGGTCTCGTTCGCCCAGGAGAAAGGGCTCCGGTTGGGGCCGACGATGTAGATGTTCCGGTCCATGCGGATGCTTCGATCGGAAAAGATCCTGAGATCGCCCGTGTCCTGAACGGCGCCGCTGCTGCCTCCCGCCGACACGTCGATCGTATTGTCGTGAATGGAGATGTTGCGCAGCAGATAGGTCCCGAATTTTCCCGCCTGCCGGGATTGCTGGATCAGGGCGATGCCGTTGCCCTTCGTCGCGCCGTCGGACACGATCGTGTTGAAGGCGATGTCGATCACGGCGCCCTCGGTCGCGCCGGAGGCGGCGACGATGATGCCGGCGCACCAGAGCCAGCCAGGGCACGTGTCGCCGGAATTGTTGCGGACGACGTTGTGCCGGATCGCGGCGGTCCAGGAAATTTCGTGAAAGATGCCGCCGCAGCAATTGTTCTCGACCAGGTTCCACTCGGCCGTATAGTTCGTGTTGTCGATATCGCTCCAGATGCCGGGCCCCTGGTTGTCGTGGACCCAGTTGTGCCGGACGACGGCGCCGTCGCTCAAGGTGATCTTGCCGCCACCGGCCTCGAAGGCCGGATCGAACTTCTTCTGATCATTGTTGAACGCGATCTCGTTGTTTTCGACGATCGGCGCACCGGGCATGGCGGTGCCGTAGCCCGACTGGGCATTGTGGTGGATGCTGTTGCCCGAGACCACGGTGCCGATGCCCATGGAGACGCCGATCCCGGCATTGCAGCAGATCTCGTTGTCGAGGACGCGCCAGCCGCGTCCGTGGGCGGCATAGACGGCCGCATCCTGGTTGCCGGCCGTATAGTTGCGGATCACGAGGTTTCGGATGACGACGTCGCGGGCGGTCCCGTCGAAGGCGCGGCGGACGCCGTTCCGACCATCGAGGACGGCGCCCTTCAGCCCGGTGAAGGATTGCGACGGGAGCGGGCTGACATGTTGGGCCGGGTAGAGACCGGGCTGAAGGCAGAAGGCAGCACCCGGGCCTGCCGCTTCCGCCATCTCCTGCAGCCTGGCGCCGGGTTGGACGCGGATTCCCTTGCAGGCGATGTCCTTCGGGCCGGCCGGCCCGAGCAGCCCGGCCGTCTCCGCCGCTCCCCCGGACGGCTTGTGGGGGGGGCCCGCAGCATCGACGTCGACGGCGATCGCCGGCGGGCGATGCTCGTCCGAACCTGCGGCGGCCGGCGCCGGGATCGAGGACAGGAAGGCAAGGACGATGAGGGCCGCCCGCTGATCGCGCATCGCATTCGCTCTCGAAAATCGGATTCCCGTCGTGCCCTGCCAGACCGGGCACAGGCCTTTTGCCGACGGGCACGTCCCGTCGCCCGTTGCTATTTCGCGGCGCCCGAGAGGGCGTCGAGAGCGAACGATCTTCTCGCGGACCCGGGAGCCGGCCGCTTGTACGGCATCCGGTAGATCATCGATGCCGCGATGCCGAAGCCGAACAGGCACCAGAACCAGATCCCGAGCATCGGGCCCTCGAGAGCGACGTCGAAGGAGGCGTCGATCACGAACGCGAGACCGTAGGCGACGATCCAGAGCAGCACGTTCGACTGGTCGATATCCCCGCGTCGCCGAGCCTGGACGACGTCCCACAGCAATCGACCGAACCAGGTCGCGAGCAGCAGGATCCAGAGCGAGACCCCCGGCACGCCGGTCCGCGCCAGGAACGTCATGTTGACGTTGTGCGGGCTCCGCAGGGGATTGTCGGAGCGGGCGTTGCTGATCCCATCGACGACCGAAAGATTGATCCCGAGACCCTTGCCCGTCCAGAAATAAGGCCCGTGCAGCGTATAGTCCTTGATCCTCTGCCACCAGTGCAACCGCCACGTCTTGGTGTCGTCGAGATTGGCGGACTTGCTCTCGCCGAGGATGCTGTTGACATTGTCGACGATCTGCTCGAGCCCGATTTCGCGATGCGAGCCGTCGGGATTGGGCGGCCCGATCTGCTTGATCCCGAGGACGGCCATCAGCCCGAAAAAGACCAGGCACAGGAGCATGATGCGCACGATCTTCCGCATCTGCCGGCCGACGACGGCGGCGAGTAGGCTCGGGACGAGACAGGCCAGCATTCCGCCGCGGCTCGGCGTCAGCAGGGCCAGCCCGAACAGCAACGCCAGGACCCATGGCAGGCTGACCTTGCGCAAGCCGAGAAGCACGAAAATCGTAGCGCCTGCGACGTGCACCGATGCTTCGCCGGGCCTGATCTCGAACATCGGCGTTCCCGACCATGGCCACTTCGGCACAGCGTCGTTGGTGTACTTGGCCAGGAGGAAGAGCGGTCCGCCGATCAGTCCATACAGCCACGCGAAGGACGCATATCGGGCCACGAGGACCTCGATGCGGTGCGGCTGCTCCAGCAGGAGCGCGGTGACGAAGAACGCGAACAGCCCGTAGAAGACGAGCATGCTGTCGCGGATCGTGTCGAGGCCGTAGATGCCGATGTCGGGCGCGGCACGAATCACGATCAGGACCATCAACCCGGCGAGGATTTGGTTCTGCACCGGCACGAAGGTCGCGAGCACGCACCGTGTTCGGGTCCAGGCGACGAAACCGAGAAGCAGCAGGATTTCGCCCACGAAAAGGGGCGGCACGCCGAGATAGGCGAATCCCTTTCCCAAGACCGCATAGCCGAGCAGCGCAAAGCACCCGAATCGAAGATACGCGTCGCCGAAGTACGGGGTCGGCCATCGCGACGCACGCGCCCGTCCGGTTGCATAGGTCATTTGCGCGAGACCTGCTCGAGTTCGATCGATCAAAGATCCGGCTCAGGATGCCACCGTGGCTCGCGCGGATCGGCGGAGCATCGGTGTCATTCCCGCGACCCGGAAGGGGGAGGCCCAATCCGGTTCGAGCCGCCGCCCTCGAACGGTGAAGGCGGGGGCGGGTCCGCCGAACGCATCGGGTCCCGGACCGGGCCGATGCGGCGGGTCGGGCCCACGCTTCCATCGCGGGTCCGACCTGCCCGCGGCCGGATGGGATCAGACGGTGTTCTCGGCCCGACCGACCGTCCTGTCCCGGCGGATCAGCTGGGCCGTGGCCAGGGCGACGAAGCGCGGGATCATCGAGGCATAGCGACGCCATAGCCGCCTGGGCTCGGTTCCCAGGCGAAACGCCCATTCGAGTCCGTTCCGCTGCATCCAGCGCGGCGCTTGGCGCTTGGTGCCGGCGAGGAAATCGAAGGCGGCGCCGACGCCGATCAGCACCGGCGCCTCGATCCGATCCCGGTGAGCGCTCATCCAGCGCTCCTGCTTGGGCGTGCTGAGGCCGACCCACACGATGTCGGGCCTGCTCGCGTTGATGGCGCGCACGATCGCCTCGTCCTCCTCGGCGGTGACGGCGCCGAAGGGCGGGCTGAACGTGCCGGCGACGACCAGGCCCGGATGGGCGGCGCGCAAGGTCTCCGAGAGCTTGTCCGCGAGACCGGGGCCGCCGCCGAAGTAGTAGTGACGGTATCCGAGGGCCGGCGAGATGCGCGAGATCTCCCGCATCAGGTCGGGACCATAGACGCGCCGCACGCGGGGGCGGCCGAGCCTGTGGGCCATCCAGACCAGGGGCATCCCGTCCGGCGTGACCATGCCGGCGCTCGCATGGATCTCGCGCAGGGCGGCGTCGCGCCGGCATTCCATGATGCCGTGGACCCCGGTGACGCAGACGTAGTGGCGCCGGCGCGACCGGATCCAGGCATCGATCGTCATGACCGCATCCTGGAGGGTGATGGCGCTCACCGGAACGCCGAGGATCTCGACGCGCGGAGGCCTTGACGGAGCGCTCATGAGGCGGCCCTCAGAAGCGGGCTGACCGTGCCGCCCGGACCTGCCAGCAGCGCTTCGAAATAGGCGATGGTGCGCTTCAATCCGTCATCCAGAGCGACCTTCGGCGTCCAGTGCAGCAGGTTCTGCGCGCGACCGATGTCGGGGCAGCGCTGGGTCGGATCGTCCTGCGGCAAGGGTCGGTACACGATGGCCGAACCGGAGCCGCACAGGTCGATGATGCGGTGCGCGAGCTCGGCGATGGTGATCTCGACCGGGTTGCCGAGATTGACCGGGGCCTCGAGGTCCTGATCCATCGCCATCAGACGCACGAGCCCTTCGATGAGATCGTCGACGTAGCAGAAGGAACGGGTCTGCGATCCGTCGCCGTACAGGGTGATCGGCTCGCCGGTCAGCGCCTGGATGATGAAGTTGGAGACGACCCGGCCGTCCTGCGGATGCATGTGGGGGCCGTAGGTGTTGAAGATCCGCGCGACCCGGATCGGAAGCCGATGCTGCCGCTGATAGTCGAAGAACAGGGTTTCGGCGCAGCGCTTGCCCTCGTCATAGCAGGCCCGCGGTCCGGTGATGCTGACCCGGCCGCGATACGCTTCCGGCTGCGGATGGACGTCGGGATCGCCGTAGACCTCGCTCGTCGATGCCTGGAGGACGGGAATGCGCAGGCGCTTCGCCAGGCCCAGCATGTTGATCGCTCCCATGACGCTCGTCTTCGTCGTCTGCACGGGATCGCGCTGGTAGTGGATCGGGGAGGCGGGGCAGGCGAGATTGTAGATCTCGTCGACTTCGACATAGAGAGGAAAAGACACATCGTGCCGCAGAAGCTCGAAAGCCGGTTGGTGGGCGAGCTCGGCGACGTTGCTTCGTGATCCGGTGTAGAAGTTGTCGACGCACAAGACGTCGTTGTTCTCTCTGAGCAGCCGGGCGCAGAGATGCGACCCGATAAAACCGGCCCCTCCGGTGATGAGCACGCGTTTCTTCATTGTCTCCATCCCCGTACGATGATGTCGCGTCCTGCTCTCGATTGCCGATCACGTCTCCCGACCGATGCTTCGGACGCATCGGCTCGGAAACCCTGGCTGCTCGATCGGAGCGTGGCGGCCTTGAGCTTGCGCTTGCCGGACGCGGCGCCAAACCGTTCATCGGCAGGATGCCGAGCGTGGAACGCGACCCTTTCGCACTACTCCCGCTGACGGGCGTGCGTTCATATGATGCTGAGCTATGGTTGCTGCTCTGGCCTGAACCGGATCATCATTGCATCAAAAATATCGAAAATTATTTCTAACAAGTTATATAGTATTACATAGTCTTATATGTTTGCGATAAAAATTTTTTGTCCGAACAAACCCGGAAATTCCCCCCTCAATCAAGTCGGCTCGGTGGCGATGACTAGCCTTCGCGTTCTCATCTCTCACAACCGCTACCAGATCCGCGGTGGCGAGGACGCCGTCGTCGAGGGCGAAGCGATGGCGCTCGCGCGGGCCGGCTGCCGGGTCGAGACCGTTCTCGTCAGCAACGACACCATCGACAGCCCCGTCGCCCGCTTGCGCGTCGCCATCGAGGCCGCGCACGCGCCGCGCGGGATCGCCCGTGTCCTGGAAGCGGTTCGCGACTTCCGCCCCGACGTCGTGCACGTCCACAATACGTTCCCGCTGGTTTCCCCGGCGGTTCATGCGGCGGTTCGCGCGGTCGGTCCCGCCACCGTGCAGACCCTGCACAATTACAGGATCGTCTGCGCCGGCGCGCTCCTCCTGCGCGACGGACGGCCCTGCGAGGATTGTATCGCGGGCACGCCGTACGCCGCGGCCGTCCATGGCTGCTACCGCGGCTCGCGGATCGGATCCCTCGCGGTCGCCCACATGATCGCCCATCACCGCCGGGTGGGCACCTGGAAGCACGACGTCGACGCGTTCATTGCCCTGACCGGCTTCGCCCGCGATCGCTTCGCTCGCGCCGGCGTTCCCGCCGAGCGGATCTTCGTGAAGCCCAACGGTCTCGCGGATCCGGGCCCCGTCTTCGACGGCCCGCGGCAACGCCTCCTGTATGCCGGTCGCCTCAGCCCCGAGAAGGGCCTGTCCGTGCTGGCCCAGGCCGCCGCGCAGGCAGGGTTGCTGGTCGATGTCGCCGGTGACGGTCCGATGCGATCGGAGGTCGCTGCCGGCCCCTGGCTCGTGCCGCACGGTGCTCTCGCGCCGGCCGAGACGCAGGCGGCGATCGCGCGTGCCCGAGCCCTTGTCGTGCCCTCGCTCTGGTACGAGGGCCTCCCGATGGTGATCATCGAGGCGTTCGCCGCCGGCACCCCGGTGATCGCATCGCGCATCGGCTCGCTCGCCGAACTCGTCGAGGACGGCGTCACCGGCCTTCTCGTGGAACCCGACGATCCAGGGGATCTCGCCCGCGCCCTGAGGCGGATCTCCGGCGATCCGGCCGAGGCGCGGCGCATGGGACGTGCCGGGCGCGCGGTCTATGAGCAGCGCTGGGCCGAGCCGATCACGACGAAGGCCCTGATCTCCGTCTATCGGGCGGCGCTCGCGTCACGGTTTCACGCCCTGAAACGCGCGGCATCCGATCACGGTGGTCGGCACGGCTGCGGAGACGGCGCGTCGCAAGTCTTATGACGACGCAGAAGCCGCTCGACGATGCGATCTCGCAGCACGCATCGGTATTAGTGCCCAAAGAGCTGCGCCGCTGTCCCGAAGAATAGCGTCAAGCGGAGCCGAGGCACCGTAGGCTTTCGCGGTCGCGCCGGATGAACGCAGCCGCGATTTCGAGATGATCCATTCGGGTCTCGACGGGAAGACAGGTCGGTCGCCATGCATGAGCTCTCTCGATGGGTCGGCCGCCTCGGCTCGGTGGTGCTCGCCGCCCTGGCGGTGATCGCGGTGGGATGTTCCGCCCGCGCGCAGGACGCGGCCTATCGGATTTCGTCCGGCGACAAGATCACCCTGTCCGTGTTCGGTCAGCCGGAGCTGGCCGGGGACTACGTGGTCGGCGGCGATGGCAGCATCCTGCTTCCCATCGTCGGCGACGTCGCGGTCGCGGATCTGACGCTGCCCGAGCTTCAGAAGCGTGTGACGGAAAGGCTCGCCGACGGCTACTTCCATCAGCCGGTCGTGAGCGCCCGGATTTCCGAGATGCGGCCGATCTACGTGATGGGCGACGTCAAATCCCCGGGAAGCTATCCGTTCCGCTACGGTGCCACCGTCCAGAGCGCCATCGCCCTGGCAGGGGGATATGCGCTGCCCGAGCAGGCGCAGATCGGGCTGCGCACGGAGTTTCTCCTGGCCGAGGAGCGCGTGCGAGCGCTCGAGCTGACCCGCCGCACGCTCCTGGTCCGCCGCGCTCGCCTGTCGGCGCAGCTCAACGACGCGCCGAGCTTCGCGCTTCCCGCCGAGCTGACCGAGGACGATGGGACGCGCGCCCTCTTGAAGGCGGAACGCGAGATGCTGGAGACCCAGCAGAAGGCTCTGAAGGCCGAGGTCTCGCTGCTCGAGGAGCAGAAGCCCCGGCTCGAAGCGGAAATCGTGGGAAACAAGGCCCAGTCGGCTTCGGAACAGGTGCAATTGAACCTGATTCAGGACCATCTCGCCGACTACAACAAGCTCATGAGCGACGGTCTCGCGCGGCGCTACACCGGGATCGAGCTCAAGCGCGAGGAAGCGCGCAACAAGGGAAACATCGCGCGCCTCTCCTCGGAGCTGGCCCGTCTCGAGCTGGGCATCGGCGATCTCGCCGTGCGCGTGCTCGACACGCGGAACACCTACAAGCGGCGCGTCATCGTCGAGTTGCAGGAGCTGCGCTCTCGCCTGGCCGAGGTCGAGACGAGCCTCCCCACGGCGCGGGAGGTCCGCGAAGCGCGCATCCAGCAGGGCGGCACTCTCGGCATCGCCACGTCGCAGGAATTGAGCCGCAGCGCCTTCGTCACCCGGCGCCAGAACGGGAAGGCGGAGACCGTGCGCGTGACGCTGACCACGGTCCTTGCGCCGGGCGAGATCGTCGAGATCCGCCGGGACGGCGCAGCGTCGGATGCCATGGCGCAAGGCGGCGCAAGCAACGGCGTCGCCGCCAATGCCACGGCCACGGCCTCCGACCGCGCAGCGCAACGCCCGACCACATGGACCTCCGCGGATCCGACCGACAAGTACCCGGGCGCTCTGCTTCGATAACCGATCGGCGCCGCGGGCATCGTCCGACCGCGTACCCGGCCCGACCGCGAGCGGCGCCCCGGAAGGCGCCACCGATGCCAGACCACCGTGCGGCCGAGCGGAAGCTCTACGCCTCGAAGACCATCCGACAGCCTTCAACGACGAGGACGACATGAACCAGTTGCCGCGGTTCGATCCCCACCTCAGGGAGACGAGCGTCCGTGATCACTACGACGGCGTCGCGCAGTCGGCGATCAAGATGATCTTGCGTCGCCGCCGGCTCATTGGGGTGGCGCTGCTGGCCGGGTTCGTGATGGGCATCGCCGGGCTGATCCTCATCAAGAAGACCTATACCGCAGACGCCTTGATCCAGCTGACCTTCAGCCGCGACGAGCAGACGCGGACGGGATCATCGGCGCAATCGACCGGAACGGCGGTCGAAGCGTCGGCCCTCGTGGAGAGCGAAGCGCGCCTGCTCCGCTCCAGGGCCGTCGCCCGCCGGGTCGTCGCCCGCCTCAACTTGGCGGCAGATCCGGAGTTTGCACCCGCGACCCCGTTCATCCTTCGTTTCGAAAGCTGGCTGCCCGACAATCTCCGCACCATTCGCCCTTGGCAGACGCCGTCCTCGGACCAGACGTTTCGCGAAGACCTGATCGCGCACGCACTTCTTCAGGGTCTCTCCGTCACCAACGACATTCGGTCCTACATCATCGGCGTTTCGTATGCTTCGGCCGATCCGGAGCGATCAGCGAAGATCGTCAATGCGTTCCTGGACGAATACATCAGCAACAACATGGAGACCGGCGTCAGGGCTGCCCAGCGGACAAGCGACTGGGTCGCCTCGCAGATCCGTCAGACCCGCGCGTCGCTCGACATCGCCGAGTCGGCCGTGAACGCGTATCGGCGCCAGTCGGGATTTCTCGAGCTGTCGACCGACGGTGGAATGCCACAGCAGCAACTGCAGAACCTGTCCGCCCGTCTCGATGCGGCGACCGCTTTGCGCCTAGCCGAGGAGGCGAGGGTCGCACACGCCAAAGAGGTCTTCGTCGCCGGAGGCGTTCCGTCCGCGGAAGACCTCGCCGGTGCTCCGGTGATCCGGGAACTTCTGGAGAACCGCGAGAAGCAGCGGAGGGAACTGGCGGAACTCGCCCTCAACGGACCGAAGCATCCCGGCCTCGCGCGCGCGCGATCCGCGCTCGACGACACGGAGACGCGCCTCCACGCGGAGATCGAGGGAGCGATCAAGGAATTGGACGGCCGCTTGAGATCCGCCGCCGACGCGGAGGCAGCGCTCGCGGCTCACATCAGGCAGACCAAGGACACGGCGATCGACTCCAAGAAGCGCGAGACCCAGCTGAAGAGCCTTCAACTCGACGCGACCTCGTTGCGTGACAGGCTGAAGGTGCTCACCGAAAGCTATGCCCAGGCCATCGCCGCAGCGGGCCTGGCGTCCACCAGCGCGCAGGTCGTGATGCGGGCCGAGGCGATCCCGCTTCCCTCGGGACCGAACCCGGTCGTGATCTTCGCCGTGGCGATGTTGGGCGCGACGGCGATCGGGATCGGCGGAGCCTACCTGCTGGAGAACCGGCACGACGGCCTCCGCTCGGAGGCCGAGCTGTCGGCCGAGACGCAGACGCCGTGCCTCGGCATGATCCCCGACCAGCCGAAGCGCCCGAAGCCGAGCGACAAGCGCCTTTTCGAGGAGGCGATCCGGTTCCTGGCGGCCTCGATCGACGTGCAGACCGCCGCCGCCTTCGGCCGCGTCCTCCTCATCACATCGTCGGTTGCCAAGGAAGGCAAGTCGGACGTCGGCCGCGCCCTGGCGACCGAGGCGGCCAGGAACGGCGGGAGAGCCCTCATCGTCGATGTCGCGTCGCGGTCGACCGAGGAAACAGGCACCCTATCCCTGCCGCTCGATGCGGCGGTGAGCGACCCTGATGCCTTCCTGAGGGATTTCGCCGACGATCCGGTCGTCCGTTTGGCAGCGCCACGCTGGATCGCTTCCGACGATCTCACCTGCATGCGTCTCGCAGCCTTCATCGAACGGGTGAGGTCCTCGTTCGAGATCATCATCCTCGAAGCTCCGCCGGTTCTGCAGTCGCTCGACTTTCTGCCGCTCGCAAGGCTGGCCGATCTGGTGGTTCATCTCGCCCGGTGGGGCACGACGCCTCGGGAGACCATCGCGGCCGCCTTCAAGCGGTTCGATAGCCTTTCGGTTCGCGTCTGCGGGACCTTGATGACCCACGTCGATCCAGCGACGAACCAGGGCGCCGGCAGGCGCGGTCGAGGCGCGTCGTCCTGGGACCGAAGGGACTCTGCCGCGAAAGGGCCCTTCCTCGGCTCCATCCGCTCGGCGATGAAGCGCACACGGGCTTCGCAGCTGCTGAAACCCTGAGGATTCCGCGCTGCCCACGCGAAGGACGGCACGGCGTCGACGACCGTTCCGCGAGGCCGGTCGCTCTCCACGCCGCGAACGTCCGCGAGGCGAATGCCCCGGCCCCCCGCACCGTCCCCGTCGCCCTCGACCGCGACGGATCGGGCGCTCATTTGCGGCGTCTCGACCGGCCCCGACAGGGCGGATGGCGATGCCGAACCGATCCGACCTGTGCCGTCCCAGGGTCCCGGCCGACGAGGGCGACCGCGTGCCGGGCCCGGCTCAGGGAGCCCGGCAATTCATCGCATCGGCGGCCTCGGCGACGCTGAGCGACCGCCGGCGAACCTCGAGCGGGACGTCCGGTCGTTCCGATACCGCCGTCGCCTCGCGCCTGAGTGCCTGGTCGCACTCGCACGAGCGGTGCCCGGCCGCATCGTAGCAGGCGTCGTGGCGCTGGCAGGCGGCGTCGAGGGCGTCGGTCGGCGCCGCGCTGGCCCGCACCGCAATAGTTGCCGTGAAACAGTTCCTTGCCCGTGAGCACGTTCGCGAGGTCGCCCTTCGGGGGGGGCGCCTCCTGCGGCGTGCCGCTCGGGTTCAGGTCGTTCGCCGGTCCGCCGGACTTGCTGGCCGACCCACGCAGCGTCTTGGGAATGCCCGATCGCGCATCGGGCTCTCCCAGACTTTCTCCAGTGCGGGAGTTCGGATCGGACAGGTCGGGAAGCGGCGGCGGCGGACCCGGCCTCGCCTCTTCAGAGCTCGTCGAACCCGGATCGTCCTCCGTCGTCTGCGCCACGGCACCGTGTGCCAGGAACACCGCCATGGAGAGGACCAGCGCAACCAGGGTTTTCAAGTCCGACTCCCGTGGAGCGAGGCGAGCACGTCGTTCGGCGCGCCTGGCCGGCGCCATCGGCCCTCCGAGACGGATCGCCTCGAAATCGAAGTCTCCGAACGCAAGGACGGTCCTCGCCTGGGTAGGGGCGGGACGCGGACCAGATACGGCGACGTCGAGGAAAGCGTTCCACGCCCTGTGCCGGAAAGCGCGATCGAACGGGACGACGGGGGGATCGCCGTCCCGACGATGTCGCTGCGCGTCGGCATGACCGCGACCGCGTCGAGCCCGCGGTGGATGCCAGAGAGCGGCCAGGCTCACCCGTTCGCCGGCACGGAGGCTGCCGACGACAGCTTGCCTGCGCGACGGATGGGAAGCGGGATGCCGGGCATCAGCCGGCTCGCCGACGCGGATTGCGCAGGCCGCACGTGGCTGCCGGCGAGGAAGCCACGATCAGAGATCACGCAAAGGTGAAGTCAGGCTTATCTAAGGTTGCCGATATCAAGCGGAACAATGCCCGAAGCCGTGCCGTTGCTTGCCGTCTGACGGCATGCCTCGGGCGCGTTGGGGTCTGCAGTTGGACGTCGAGAATTTCGAAGCTTATCACCGCCTCTACGGCGGTGTCGCCGACCTGTCGCGGATCGGCGCCGGCTTCAGCGCGCGCCTCAACGTCATCCGCCTCCCGCGTCTGGTGCTGCATGAACGGCGCGTGGAAGGCGTCTTGTCGAACCGCACCTGGGCGTGCGTCGGCCGCCAAGGCTTCGATCACATCACGCTCCATCTCCTGAGATCTGGGGATTTCGTGTCCGGTCCGCCCGGTGCCGAGCGGCGGCTTCAGCCCGGCGAGGTCGTCGTGCTCGACACGAGCCGCCCCCACGTCTCCCGCATGACGACGCGCGCGGAGTTGCTCTCGATTCAAGTGGCACGCGCCCACGTCGCGGAGGTGATCTCCGATCCGGCCGGGATCCACGGCACCGTCCTGCCGGCCGCGGCTTGCGGCCTGCTCACGGATTTCCTGGCCTCGCTCACGCGGCGATCCGCATCGCTGCGGCCGGATCCGTCGGCCCACGTCGCAGCGGCGGCGATCAACCTGCTGAGCCTAGGCCTCAAGGGCCTGCCGGCCTCGGCCGAGGCGCTTCCGGCCGAGGCGGGGGACGCGCTGCGGCGCCGGCGTGCCGAGGCCTTCATCGCGACGCGCCTGCCGGACCCGAACCTCGACGCGCATGCCGTCGCGGACGGGATCGGGATCTCGCGCTCCGTCCTGTACCGGGTCTTCGGCGTGGATGGCGGGGTGAGGCGGTTCATCCAGCAGCGACGCCTGAACGAGCTGCGCCGCGCCCTCCTGCGCCCCGGCGAGACGCGCCGTCTCGGAAGCCTCGCCTACGCCCACGGATTCGCCACCGAAAGCCATTGCAGCCGCGCCTTCGCGGCGGCCTTCGGCCTCCCGCCGGGGCGGTTCCGGACCGAGCTGATGCGCCCGGATGCCGACGAGGCGATCGATCGCGAGGACAGCCTCATCGGCTTGGCCAGGGCGCTGTACTGACGATCGGCCCCGACGCCAGGATCCGCGCACGCGCCGCATCGAGCCCGCGCGCGCCCGCGAAGGTCCGTGAAACCCGCTTGCCCGGCGCCACTTATCGCAGGGGAAACGGCGGGAGGAAACGGATGGCAGGCACGATCGACCGCGCGACGCTCGACCGTCTGATCGCCCTGGGGCGCGAGCGCGGGGAGCTGACCGCGAGCGAGCTTCAGGCGGCTCTGCCGGTCGAGACCTTCGACGTCGACGACCTCGTCCTGGTGATGCTGGAATTGGAGGCGGCGGGGGTGAGCGTGGAGCCGGATGCGTTCGGCCCGCGCGCCGAGACCGACGCCGCGCCGCGCCTGACCCTCGCGAGCCCGGAGCCCGGCGTACCCCGCGTGATCGCACCAACCGGCGAGGGCGAGCC
>NZ_VRVH01000370.1:0-3714 GCF_008040095.1 Methylobacterium sp. WL6
GGCGGCCTCGGCCCGGCGCCCGCGGACGCGGCGGCCGTTGTTGCGCGGCGACTTGCGGCGGCGCTCCTCGCGCTCGCGGTGCTCCTCGGCGTCGCGGGCCTCGTCCTCGAGCAGCGCCTGCCGGTCGGCGAGCGGGATCTGGTAGTAGTCGGGGTGGATCTCCGAGAAGGCGAGGAAGCCGTGGCGGTTGCCGCCGTACTCGACGAAGGCGGCCTGGAGCGAGGGCTCCACGCGCGTCACCTTGGCAAGGTAGATGTTGCCGCGAAGCTGGCGCCGGTTGGCCGCCTCGAAGTCGAATTCCTCGACCCTAGAACCGTGAACCGTGACGACCCGGGTCTCTTCCGGATGCATCGCGTCGATGAGCATCTTGTTGTTGGCCATGACGAACTTTCGACATGGCGGCGGACGTCGCTCTCCTGGGCCCGTGTCCCGGTGGAGCCTCGCCCGGCCTGAAGGCCGTCAGGGAGAGGGCTCGCGCCGGCCTCGAAACCGAGGCCGCGGGGGCTGAACTGAAGGGATTGCCGTCAACCGCCGCTCGGCGCGCGCTTCCGCTGCGCCTGGGGTTGAACCTGATCGGGGGAACGGACGGATCGGCGCGACGCGCATCGCGCACGCTGACGGCACGGGCAACGGCAATCGATGCTGTGCCTCCGTCCATCTGTATTCCCGACCTCGCGAAAACCATCTCGACCGTCCCGTCATGCCGAGGCGGCCGCGAATTCCATGAAACTCATGCGCCGGGACGAGGCCCGTCGCGTGTGCAGATCCCCGGCCGTCCAGGGCCGCAGCGGCGGAGAAGCGTCGCCGCCGAGGGCGCGCCGTCGCCCGTTCGCGGGCGTCGGCGCACAAACGATCCCGTGAGGACCGGACAGGGCCTGCCATCATTACAGATCGTCGCAGGGCTTTGGCAAGGCCGAGCCGAAACGCCGCCGGAGCGGGCCCGGCGCGGCACGGGTTTCAAAGCGGGCGGCGTGTTCGCGGCGGGCCCGGCGGCCCGCTCCGCCGGCCGCATGGTTCCGGGATCGAGCCCCTTAATCTCGCCGGCTTTGGAGTGCGTCCTGACGGCGTGGCCCCAGCGGCACCGCGGATGCGGCGCCCGGCCGGGGCCGCCGCGATGACGATTCTGCCGGACGACCCCTCGGACGACCCCCTCGGATGGAGCGCGCGAGCCCTTGTTGAAAACCATTGCCCTGGTCGCCTCGGTCGCCGCCTTCCTCGCGGTCCGGGCCCTCGTGAAGTTCCTGCTGCTGCCGTTCCGCGCGCTTCGGCACCTGCGCAAGGACAGCCCGGTCTCGACCTGAGCCCCGGCCCTGCCGGCGCGCATGCGCGTGCCGCGGGCATGCGACGGCATCGCTGAAATCAGCCGTTGCAAGGCTCGGCTGCAAGGCTCGGCTGCGAGGCCGCCGGCTGTCGCAACCGTGAACGGCAGGGTGCCGATCGCGCCTTCCCGCCGGCACCGGAATCATGACAGATCGCCGCGGGGGCCTCGAGAGCCCGGCCGTGGGAACACCGAATCGATGGCCATCCGAGAGCCGGTGCTGGCGCCCGTCCCGATCGCGGATCTGCGCCCGACGCAGATGACCGTGGGCTACCGGGAGGTCGCCGAGAAGCGCCGGCGCTGGCGCGACTACGACGAGGACAAGCGCGCCGCCTTCCTCGGGGCGCACATGGTGCCGACCCTGCTCGGGCCGAAGAAGCACCACTACGTCATTGACCACCACCACCTCTCCCGCGCCCTCATGGAGGAGGGCGTCGAGAGCGTTCTGGTCACCGTGGTCGCCGACCTGCACCACCTCGAGAAGGATGCGTTCTGGACGGTGTGCGACCACAAATCGTGGGTCCACCCCTACGATGCGGACGGCGTCCGCGTCGGGTTCAAGGAGATCCCGAAGACGATGGGGGATCTCGCCGACGACCCCTTCCGCAGCCTCGCCGGCGAGCTGCGCCGGGCCGGCGGCTTCGCCAAGGACACCACGCCGTTCAGCGAGTTCCTCTGGGCCGACTATCTCCGCCGCCACATCAAGCCCAAGCGGGTCGAGAACGACTTCTCGGCCGCGCTCGAGGAGGCGATGGCCTTGGCCAAGGCGCCCGAGACCAACTACCTGCCGGGCTGGTGCGGGCCGACGACGTAGCCGGGCCGCGCCCGCGTCACAGGCCCCAGTACGGCGCCGCGTTGTAGTAGCGGTGGACCCGTTCCTCCCAGGCGCGGTCCTCGGCCGGATCGGTGCCCTCGGGCGAGCGCGGCGGCGCGTCGCGCAGCTGCGCCTCGGTGATGTCGACGACGTAGGCGTCGTGCTCGGGCGAGAAGCGCAGCACGCCCCAGGGCAGGGTGTGGAACCCCTCGCCGAGACCGAGGAACCCGCCGAAGCTCATCACCGCGTAGGCGACCTGACCCGAGCGCTTGTCCAGCATCAAGCGCTCGATCCGCCCGACCTTGGTGCCGTCGGGGCGGCGCACGTCGGTGCCGACGACGCGGTCGTGGGCGATCAGGCTGCGGGGCTGCTCGTCGGGGTTCGCGGCCGGGATCTCGGGTGCGGGCGTCATGCGGCGGCCTCGGGCTCGGTGGGTGCGCCCGCGCTCGGCGAGCGCGGCACGGGTCTGCCCGAAAAACGCCCCGGCGGCGGGCGACGTTCCGATCCTCGACGCGCGACCGCCGGACCGGATACACAGACCCGCATGCACAAGCGCCGCCTCGCCCTCCCCGCCGCCCTCGCGCTCGCCTCGGCGCTCGCGGCCTCCGCCGCCCACGCCCAGGACAAGGGCAGCCTCAACCCCAAACCCCTGCCGCCGCTGGATAATCCCGACGCGCCCTCGACCCCGGCCAAGGCGCTGTTCGGCCGGGTCACCGGCCCGACCTCCGGCCCGACCCACGCCTACGGCTCCTATGCCAAGGGCTGCTTCTCGGGCGGCGCCGCGCTGCCGATCGACGGGGCGACGTGGCAGGTGATGCGCCTGTCGCGCAACCGGAACTGGGGCACGCCCTACCTCGTCGACTTCCTGGAGCGGCTGGCCGGCAAGGCGCCGCGGGTCGGCTGGCCGGGCTTGCTCGTCGGCGACATGTCCCAGCCCCGCGGCGGCCCGATGCTCACCGGCCACGCCTCGCACCAGCTCGGGCTCGACGCCGACGTGTGGCTCACCCCGATGCCGGACCGGCGCATGACGCGGGCGGAACGCGAGGAGACCTCGGCGACCGACATGGTGCGGCCGGACCGCCTCGACATCGACCCCGACACCTGGACGCCGGAGCGGCTGAGCCTGATCCGCCTCACCGCCGAGCAGCCGGAGGTGGCGCGCATCTTCGTCAACCCGGCGATCAAGAAGGCCCTGTGCCGCGAGGCGGACGGCAACCGCGGCTGGCTGCGCAAGGTGCGCCCGATGTACGGGCACAACTACCACTACCATATCCGCCTCGCCTGCCCGGACGGCCAGGATTCCTGCGGCGACCAGGCCGCCCCGCCCCCGGGCGACGGCTGCGGCGAGGAGCTCGCCTACTGGTTCAGCGACGCGATCCTCCACCCGAAGCCCGCGAAGACCAAGCCGAAGCCGCGGCCGCCGATGACCATGGCGGCCCTGCCGGCCGAGTGCCGGATGGTGCTGAAGGCGCGCTGAGGCCCGGTCTTCCGAGCTTGTCCGCCGGCGCGTCGGATCAGGCCAGCTCCTCGCCGGGCGTCGGCTCAGCGGCGGCGGCGCCCGGCTCCGGCGCGGGCGGACCGG
>NZ_VRVH01000371.1:0-3708 GCF_008040095.1 Methylobacterium sp. WL6
GCGCGACGGCCAGCACCGCGACGCCGAGGCCCGCGGCCAGCGTCGCCAGCGCCGGCCCGGCCTCCGTACGGGGATCGCGGACCAGCACGATCGCGATGCCGGACACGATGAGCGAGAACAGGGCGGCCCACCGGGCCAGGGGGCCGGCGCGGGTGACGGGTTCCTCGACGAGAAGGCGGCGCATGGCTGGTGTCTGGCTTCGGGGTCGCGAACGCTATACCGGCCGGCGCGTGGCCGCGCCACTCGCCGGGATCGCCCGGTCTGCTATAGCTGGGCCCCGTGATGCCGCGTACCCGCCCCGTCCCCGATCCGGATCCTGCCGACGCCGCGGTCGATCCCCTGCGCGTCTGGTTCCGCTTCATCCGCCTCAACCGGCGGGTCACGGCGGCGATGAGCGGGACGCTGCGCGGTATCGGCCTGTCGATCCCGCAATTCGACGTGCTCTCGACGCTGACCGAGCGCGAGGGCCTGACCCAGCAGGACCTGGCGGCGCGCCTCTACGTCACGAAGGGCAACGTCTCCGGTCTGATCGACCGCCTGGTCGAGGCCGGGCTGGTCGAGCGCCGCCCGATCCCCGGCGACCGGCGCTCGCACGCGCTCCACCTCACGCCGGCCGGTGCCGACCTCGCCGCGCAGGGGCTCGCGGCGCAGGCGGCCTATGTGGGGCGGACGCTCGGGCGCCTCGGCGCCGACGACCTCGCCGCATTCGAGGGCCTCGTGCTGCGCTGGCGGGAGCTGGCCCGGTCCGAAGCCGAGAGGCCGGATCGTCCCAAGGCCGATTGATCGTCGCGGGATGGCGGATCCGAGCTTCGCCCGACCTCCGGATCAGGGGGCGTAGGCGCGCGCCGAGCCGGGAATCACGACCGAGGTCGGCACGTGCAGGGGCAGGGACGACGGCGCGTCCTCGCGTTGGTCTGGATCGGCGCCCTTCTGGCCGGTGCGGACGCGGATCCCGGCCCACGGGCCGTCGATGTCGAAGGCGAGGCTTGCACGGGCGTTGTCGCCCCCGGCCTTCGGGCCGAGTTCCGCCCGGGCCCGGACGCTGCGCGCCGGCAGCGAGACCTGGCCGCGCAGGATGCCCGTGAGGTTGGCGGCCTTGAGGGTGCCCTCGCCGATCTCGCCGACCCCGTCGGCGAACTTCAACGTGATCGCGGCCCGCTCGAACGGGGTGCGGCCGTTGCGGCGGGCGAGCGCGCCGGGCGCGACCGCCCCGTTGCGATGCAGGACGTCGGCGAGGTCGATCCCGGCGAGCACGCCGCCGTCGATGGCGAAGGCGGCCCGTCCGGCGACGTGCGCGGTGAGGTCCGCCGCATCGCGCCCGGTGCTCTCCAGGGCGAACTGCCCTTGCGTGCCGCCGTGAACCCAGCGCGACTCGCCGAGGTCGAGCAGGAGGGCGCCGAGGTCGAGCCGGTCGAAGGCGCCCTGCGCCTTGACCTCGGTCTCGGCCCCGTCCGCGCCGGTCGCCGACAGGGCGACCCGGCCCTTCAGGGTCGCGCCCTGGAGCTCGGCGCGGTTGAGGGCGACCTCGACCGCCCCGGGCCGCACCAGCACGCTCGCCGCGAGATCGTTCAGGAGGACCGGCCCGATACGGCTCTCGGCCGCCGAGATGCGCAGGTCGAGGTCTCCGCCCGTGAGCGGGCCCAGGGCGATCGCCTGAGCGCCCTGAGGGGCGCCGTCGACCGTCGATCCGCCGAAGATCTGCATCAGGCCGCCGAGCAGGGGCGCCAAGTTCAGGCTGTCGCTGGCGAGCGTGGCCTGGACCGCGGTGCGGGCCTCGCCGAGGCTCACGGACCCCGCGCCCTCGAGCACGTCGTCGCCGAAGGTGGCGCGCAGGCTGGAGAACGCCATCGTGCGGCCGGCGGCCTCGAAGCGTCCGTCGAGGGCCAGCGTCCGGATGAAGGGGCCCAAGGCCACGTCGCTGCCGATCCAGGCCATCGTCTCGGAAAGCGAACGCGTCTCGATCCGCCCCTGCCCCTGGATGGCGAGGCCTCCCGCGGTCCGAGCGCTGCCCTCGGCGGCCAAGTTCCCGGTGGGCCAGGCGGCATCGAGCCTGAACGGCGACGCGGCGCCGCTCAGCAGGTCGTTCGCGCGCAGGCCGATGAGCGCGACGCTGGTGCGCGCGCCGCGCCAGGTGAAGCTCGCCGCCGCGTCGAGGCCGGCGCTCCAGAGCGGCCAAGCGAGGGTGAGGTCGACCGCCTGCGCGCCGCCGCCGGGGCTCGCCGCGTCGAGGGTCGCGCCGGTCAGCGTGATCCGGCGCGGGTGATTCGTGCCGCCTTGGCCGAGCCGCGCGGCGGTCCGGCGCACCGGCTCGGCCCAGCGCGGATCGTCGGCGCTCTCCGGCATGTGGATCGTGGCGCCCCCCAGCGCGAGCGAGCCGAGGTCGGCCTGGCCCGAGAGCAGGGCGAGCGGGTTGAGGTCGAGATCGAGGCTGCCGCCCTCGATCAGCGCCGGGCCGCCGGCCTGCGCGGCGGTGATCCGGGTGCGGGTGAAGCTCAGGCGCGGCAGGGGCAGCAACGTCATCGTGGTCGCGCCCTCGGCGGTGAGCGCGAAGCCGAAATCGCGCAGGCCGCGGCTGACGAAGGCCGCCGCCGTCGGGGTGCCGACCGGCCAGGGCAGGGTCGCGAGGCCGGTCCCGAGGACGGCGAGCGACGCGAAGCCGACGGCGAGAAGGAGGCGGCGCGGCGACATTGCACTCCGGGCGGGCACGTCGCGGGCCGGCCCGAGGGGCGGCGAGGTCGCGACGGGGGACGACGAGCGGCCCCGGATGTTTCAGGCTCACCCCGCCGTCATGCATCGGACCGTTCGGGTGATTCCCTTAAAGCGTCCGATCGGCTTTGTCTGCCCGCAGCGCCTGGCCGTCCCCGCCGCCGTCGTGCGGACGGCCGGGGCCGCGCTTCCCGACGCCGGGCGCCTTTACCGGCGCGCCGGAATCGGGGACAGCTTTCGCGGAACGAATGTCGGCGCGATCGCGCGCGGGCCGGAAGGGTTCAGTGTCCATGAAGAAGGTCTATGCGGATCCAACGTCGGCGCTCGCGGGGCTGCTCAAGAACGACATGATGGTGATGTGCGGCGGCTTCGGCCTCTGCGGCATCCCCGACGAGCTGATCGAGGCAGTGCGGGAATCGGGCGTGAAGGGGCTGACCATCGTCTCGAACAACGCCGGCATCGACGGCGTCGGCCTCGGCAAGCTGCTCGAGACCCGGCAGGTCGCGAAGATGATCTCGTCCTATGTCGGCGAGAACAAGGAGTTCGCCCGGCAGTACCTCGGCGGCGAGCTCCAGATCGAGTTCAATCCGCAGGGGACGCTGGCCGAGCGCATCCGCGCGGGCGGGGCCGGCATCCCGGCCTTCTTCACCAAGACCGGCGTCGGCACGAAGGTGGCCGAAGGCAAGGAGGTGCGCGAATTCGACGGCGAGCACTTCGTGATGGAGCGCGGGCTGTTCGCGGACCTCGCCATCGTCCACGCCCATACCGGCGACACCGAGGGCAACCTGCGCTACCGGAAGACCGCGCGGAACTTCAACCCGATGATGGCGACCGCCGCGACGATGACGGTGGCGCAGGTCGAGCACCTGGTGCAGCCCGGCGAGATCGACGCCGACGACATCCACACCCCCGGCATCTTCGTGAAGCGGATCATCCACGTTCCGGGGCGCGAGAAGCGGATCGAGCAGCGCACGGTGCGCAAGCGCGCCGAGGCCGCTCCGG
>NZ_VRVH01000372.1:0-3702 GCF_008040095.1 Methylobacterium sp. WL6
GGTGCGGGCGATGGCGCCGGCGCGTCGACCGAGGGCGCCGGCACGACGGCGCGCAGGGCCGGCACGAGCTCGCGCAGCACCGCGTCGGCGCGGAGCGTGCGGGTCGCGCCGAGGGCCTGCGCCTGCAGGTGCGCCCGGGGCGTGTCCTCGTGGAGGACGCAGAGGAAGGGGACGCGCCCCGGGCCGAGCCGGTGCATGTACCGGTGCAGGCCCGAGACCTGCTGCGAATGGGCCAGCGAGGCGTCGCCGACCACGGCGACCACCTGGGACAGGTCGGGCGCGTTCCGGGACTGGTAGGGATCCAGCAGGTCGATCACCAGCGGCTCGCCGAGCGGTCGGAGCTGCCCGGCGAGCCTCCGGCCGCGCTCGGGCTGATCGGTGAGGACCAGGATCGTCTTCATGGATGTGCTTCGCCGCCCGCGATCCGCCCTTTCGCGCATCATGGGCCTGATTCCTCACCAGCAATTAAAGCAATCGCGGGTTGAGCGCGCAAAAAGCGGCCGGCGTGCATTGGCCTATAGGCACCGCGACGGGCAGATCCGGCTAGAACCCCCCCTGCGTCCCGCCGCCGCATCCGCAGCCGGCGGCGGTGCCCGATCGCGCCGGCGATGCAGGGGCGGGAAGCGTCGGGCGGCCGCGGACCCGGTCCGGGCGGGGGACCCGGGCGGCCCCCCGTCGTCGTTTCAGGCGATGTACTGGGCGCCGTTGATCGTCAGGGTCGAGCCGGTGATGAAGCCCGAATCCTCGGCGGCGAGGTACTCGACCGCGCGGGCGATCTCCTCGGCCTCGCCCAGCCGCCCGACGGGGATCGTCGAGATGATCTTGTTGCGCACGTCCTCGGGCACCGCCATCACCATGTCGGTGGCGATGTAGCCCGGCGCGATCACGTTGACGGTGATGCCCTTCGCGGCGCTCTCCTGGGCCAGCGCCTTGGCGAAGCCGATCACGCCGGCCTTGGCGGCCGAGTAGTTGGCCTGGCCGATCTGGCCCTTCTGGCCGTTGATCGACGAGATCAGGATGATGCGCCCGAAGCCGCGGTTGCGCATGCCCTCGATCACCGGGCGGGTCACGGTGAAGGCCGAGTCGAGGTTGGTCTTGATGACCGCCTGCCACTTCTCGAAGGTCATCTTGTGGAACAGGCCGTCGCGGGTGATGCCGGCGTTGTTCACCAGCACGTCGACGGGGCCGACCTCGGCCTCGACCGCCTTGATGCCGGCCTCGCAGGCGGCGAAGTCGCCGACGTCGAACTTGAACACCGGGATGCCGGTCTCGGCCTTGAAGCTTTGAGCCGCCTCGTCGTTGCCGCCGTAGTTGGCGGCGACTTTGTAGCCCTTGGCCGCCAGGCCCTTCGAGATCGCCGCGCCGATGCCGCGGGTGCCGCCGGTGACGAGGGCGACGCGTTGCTGAGCCATGGTTTCCTCCAGTTTCTTGAACGTGTTCCAGTTTCTTGAACGTGTTCTCGGTCGCGATCGGGCCGGGTGCGACGGGCGTCGCCTCCGGCCCGCGGATGGTGCCGTCATGCCGCGTGCGGATGGCGTCCGCACGCGAAATGTTTTGCGTCCGGCCTAAAGCCGGATTTTCGGCTCCGGAGAGCTGTGGCTCACGCGCGCTCGATGCACATGGCGACGCCCATGCCACCGCCGATGCACAGGGTGGCGAGGCCCTTCTTGGCATCGCGGCGCTTCATCTCGTGCAGCAGGGTGACGAGGACGCGGGCGCCGGACGCGCCGATCGGGTGGCCGATGGCGATGGCGCCGCCGTTGACGTTCACCTTGGCGTCGTCCCAGCCCATGTCCTTGTTCACCGCGAGCGCCTGGGCGGCGAAGGCCTCGTTCGCCTCGATCAGGTCGAGGTCGGCGGGCTTCCAGCCGGCCTTGTCGAGCGCCTTTCGCGAGGCCGGGATCGGGCCCGTGCCCATGACCTTGGGGTCGACGCCGGCGGTGGCCCAGGACTTGATCGTGGCGAGCGGGGTGATGCCGCGGCGCTCGGCTTCCGAGGCCGACATCAGCACGATCGCGGCGGCGCCGTCGTTGAGGCCGGACGCGTTGGCGGCCGTCACCGTGCCGTCCTTGGAGAAGGCCGGCTTCAGCTTGGCCATGGCCTCCACCGTCGCGCCGTCGCGGATGTACTCGTCGGTATCGACGACCACGTCGCCCTTGCGGCCCTGGACGGTGACCGGGGCGATCTCCTCCTTGAAGCGGCCCTCCTTGCGGGCGGCCTCGGCCTTGTTCTGCGAGCGGGTGGCGAACTGGTCCTGCTGCTCGCGGGTGAGCTGGAAGGCCTGGGCCACGTTCTCGGCGGTGGTGCCCATGTGGTAGCCGTTGAAGGCGTCCCAGAGCCCGTCCTTGATCATGGTGTCGACGAGCTTGACGTCGCCCATCTTCTGGCCGCCGCGCAGGTACTGCGCGTGGGGCGCGAGCGACATCGACTCCTGGCCGCCGGCGACGATGACGGTGGCGTCGCCGTTGGCGATCTGCTGCATGCCGATGGCGACGGTGCGCAGGCCGGAGCCGCAGACCTGGTTGACGCCCCAGGCGGTGGCCTTCTCGGGGATGCCGGCGGCGATGGCGGCCTGGCGGGCGGGGTTCTGGCCGGCGCCGGCGGTGAGCACCTGGCCGAAGATCACCTCGTCCACGTCGTCGGGGGAGACGCCGGCGCGCTCGAGGGCGGCCTTGATCGCCACCTTGCCGAGCTCGTGCGCGGGCACCGTGTTGAAGGCGCCGCCGAACGAACCAACCGCCGTGCGCGCTGCGCCGACGATGACGATGTCTTCGCTTGCCATCTGAAACGTTCTCCTCGTGGTCGGCCGGCGCGTCTTGGAGATCGCGCGCTCGAAAATGCCGTTCCCCCGGATGAAGGGCCTCGCTCGATCGAAGTCAAGAAGGCTGAACCGCCGGGCGTGACGCTCGGCGGGCGGCGGCTGCTCGCTCGGGCGACCCGGGACGCGCCGGGAATTAGCATTATTCCGCGGGAAAAGGCGCCAGATTGCTATTTTCGTCGCCGGCTGAAAGCCTTAAGGTCGAGATCGGCGCGTGGGCGGCTCCCGGCGGCGGGGGCCCGGCCGTGGTCGTCGCGCGATCGGGGAGAGGCCGCAGAGATGGCGGACAGCGTCAAGGCACAACAGACCGTCATCAAGAAGTACGCCAACCGGCGCCTGTACCACACCGGAACCTCGACCTACGTCACCCTCGAGGACCTCTCGACGATGGTGCAGAACGGCGAGGACTTCGTCGTCTACGACGCGCGCACCAGCGACGACATCACCCGCTCGGTGCTGACGCAGATCATCTTCGAGCAGGAGAACAAGGCCGGCGCCGACAACCTCCTGCCGGTGGCGTTCCTGCGCCAGCTGATCCGTTTCTACGGCGACAGCATGCGCACGATGGTGCCGAGCTTCCTCGAGTTCTCGATGGCGAACTTCGCGCGTGACCAGGACGGCCTGCGCGAGAAGTTCTCGACCGGCTTCGGCTCGTCGGCGTTCCAGAGCGCCATCGAGCAGCAGGTGCGGGCCAACATGGGCTTCTTCGGCGACGCCATGAAGATGTTCACCGGCTTCACCCCGCCCGGCGTGACGAACGCCGGCACCCATGCCGGGCAGGCCACCGCCTGGGGCGTCAACCAGGTCTGCGGCTCCGGCCTGCGCACCGTCGCCATCGGCATGCAGCAGATCGCCAACGGCGACGCCACCGTCATCGTCGCCGG
>NZ_VRVH01000373.1:0-3690 GCF_008040095.1 Methylobacterium sp. WL6
ACGGCCTGGGCGCCCGTCGGCCCGTCGGCGGCGATGCTGCCCAAGGCGGTCGTGCGCGTGCGGCGCCCCTGGGACGAGGCGGCGTGGCCGCTCTCCAATCGCGGATATTCCCGGCTGCGCTCCGCGATCCCGCGCCTGACCGCGGCGTGACGGTCCGGCGCCCTCATGCAGGCCCGGCCTGGCTGGTGCCGCGACGACCCAGCCTGCACCGAAGCCGGCATTTCCCCGCATCGGCTCTGGCCCGGACCCCGGCTTTCAGCGTAGCCGGAACGCCATGTTCCATCTGATCTTCAGCCTGCCCTGCCTGTACGTCGTGACCCGGGTGCTCTGGCCGCTGCCGGGCCCGCCTGCCGCGAAGGCCGGGATCGCCGTGCTGCTGCTCGTCGCCTCCCAGTATCACCTGTGGTGCCGCCTCTCGTCCGGCTCGGTGTTCGCGCCCGAGTTTCCGCGGTGGCTGGTGGTTCTGTTCAACTGGGCCTTCGGCGCCATCCTGCTGCTGGCGGTGATGCAGCTCGCGCTCGACGTGATCGCGCTGGTCTCGCTGCCCCTGGGCGGCTGGGCGATTCCGGCCGGATGGCGCTACGCGGCCGCGACGGCGGCGATGCTCCTGTCGGCGCTCGGCGTCCAGCAGGCCGTGCGCGTGCCGGCGCTCAAGGACGTCGACATCGCGATCGAGAACCTGCCGGACGCCTTCGAGGGCTACACGATCCTGCAGCTCACCGACCTGCACATCAGCCGGCTCTTCCCGGCATCCTGGACCCGGGAGGTCGTCGCGCGGTCCAACCGGCTCGGCGTGGACCTCATCGTCATCACCGGCGACCTGATCGACGGCGCCCCGGCTTCGCGGCGCGCCGACGTCGAGCCCCTGGGCCAGCTCGGTGCACCGGACGGCGTCTGGTTCGTGCCCGGCAACCACGAATACTTCTTCGACTACCCCGCTTGGATGCGGCGGTACTCGGAACTCGGCCTGACGGCGCTCGCGAACCGGCATACGGTGCTGAGGCGGGGCGACGCCGCCCTGGTGCTCGCCGGCGTGACCGATCGGTCTGCGCCGCATACGGGACACCCCGGTCCGGACCTCGACGCCGCGCTCGCAGGGGCACCGCGGGACGCACCCGTCCTCCTGCTCGATCATCAGCCGAAGGGGGCGCGGGCGGCGGCCGCGCACGGCGTCGCGCTGCAGCTGTCGGGACATACCCATGGCGGGACGATGTGCGGGTTCGACCGCCTGTTCGCCCGCGCCAACGAGGGCTTCGTCTCGGGCCGCTACCGGGTCGGCGGCATGACGCTCTACGTCAACAACGGCACGGCGTTGTGGCCAGGCTTCGCCCTCAGGCTCGGCCGACCTTCCGAGCTGACGCGCATCACGCTGCGCCGCGCCGACGCGTCCATCGATCCCGCTCGGCCCCTGGCGCCGGGATAGGCGAACGTCGGATCACCCCCATCGACGATCATCCTCGGGATGCACCCAGCAGCCGGCTTGGATCGTCGCCCGATCACGCGGCCGATCTATCGGCCGGCCGTCGGGTCCTCGCGAAGCGCTCGTCTGGATAGAGTAGAGATTACTTACGACCCACCGACCGCCCCGAGACGCGGCGATGTCGAACCCGGGTCGAACCACAGTCGTCGTTCCCGGACGCTCGGACGGGCTCCACCGTTCACTCAGCATTTACTACGGAACCGGGATTATGCAACCGATGGTTGCAGATTGGGTTGCATCGAAAACCTGGAGGTTTTCATGTCCGCATCCCCCCTTTCCGTGCTCGGCTCGTCCACCCGCTCGCTCGAATGGCTCGCCGGCCCCGGCGCGTTGCTGTCCTCGACCGCCCTGTCGACGGGCCAGCTCGGAAGCCTCGGCCCGATCGCCTCGTTGATCGAGGGCGCGGTCGACGGCGGCTCGACGGAGACCGGAGCCTCGCTGCTTCCCGACGCGATCGAGGCCACCGCCAACCAGGTCGTCCTCCAGACGCACGCCCAGATCGAGGAGGTCGGCCACGAGGTCGCTCCGGCGAACGGACCGCTCCACGGGCTGACCAACCTCGGCGAGACCCTCGGGCTCGGCCATCTCGGGGAGACCGGAAACCTTCTGACCGATCTCGGCGGCGTCGCCGCGAACCCGACCGGCACCGAGGCGGTCGGTCCGCTGCTGACCGATGCCGGCGGCGTCGCCGCCGCCGCCGGAACGCTGGCGGAGACGGTCGGCGCGGTGCCGGCATCCGGCAACGGCCTCGTCGGCAGCGGCAGCATCCTCGGCCCCGCGACCAGCATCCTGAACCAGGCCGTCCTCGACGTGCACGCCACGCTCGAGACCGTCGGCCACCAGATCCCGGTTCTCAATGCGCCGATCCACGCCGTCACCGGCCTCGGCGAAACCCTCGGGCTCGGCCATCTCGACACCGCGGGCAACCTGCTGACCGACGTCACCACCCTGCCCGGTTCCCTCCTCGGCGGCGGCGGCCTCCAATCCGCGACGCCGGTCCTCGGCGATCTCGGCCACGTTCTCGGGTCGGTCGATACGCTGGTCGGCTCGCTGACCGGTGCGGCGAGCGCCGGCGGCCTGCTGTCCGGGGACGGGCTGCTCGCTCCGGTGACGAACCTCGCCAACGGCGCGGTCCTCAACATTCACGCGACGCTGGAGAACATCGGCCACGAGATCCCGCTCCTGAACGATGCGCTGCACGGCCTGACCAACCTCGGCGAGACGATCGGCCTCGGCCATCTCGGCGAGAGCGGAAACCTCGTGACCGATGTCGTGGCCCTGCCCGGCAATCTCCTCGGCGGCGAGGGCCTGGCGGCGCTGTCGCCGATCCTCGGCGATGTCGGCGCGGTGACGAACGCGGCCGGAGGTCTTCTCGGCGGCGTCACCGGTCTCGTGGGCGGACTGGGCGGCCTGACCGGCGGCGGCACGAGCGCCACGGGCACGCTTCTCGGCGCCGGCGCTCCGCTGCAGCCGGTGGGCGAACTCGCCAACGGGGTCATCGACGGCATCCATGCCGGCCTCGAGCAGATCGGCCACGACGTGCCGATCCTCAACGACACGCTGCATTCGGTGATCGGGCTCGGAAATACCGTCGGGCTGGGCGAGCTCGGCGACACCAGCAACCTCCTGACGGACACGGTCAACCTGCCAAGCGCGATCCTGAGCGGAAACGCACCGGCGGCGATCGGGCAGATCGTCGGCGATGTCGGGCACGTGGTCGACGCCGCGGGCGGTGTCGTCGGCTCCGCCACCGGGATCCTCGGCGGCCTCGATGGTCTCGGTGCCGGAGGGATCGCGACCGGCACGCCCGTCGACGGGCTCCTGACTCCCGTCACGTCGGTCGTCGGCGGGCTGACCGGCGGCGCCGGCACGAGCGCCACGGGTGCGCTCCTCGGCGCCGGCGCTCCGCTGCAGCCGGTGGGCGACCTCGCCAACGGGGTCATCGACGGCATCCATGCCGGCCTCGAGCAGATCGGCCACGACGTGCCGGTCCTGAACGATCCCATCCATTCGGTGATCGGGCTCGGCAACACCGTCGGGCTGGGCGAGCTGGGCGACACCAGCAACCTGCTGACGGACGTCGCCAACCTGCCGGGTGCCGTTCTGACCGGCAGCGGACCGGCGGCGGTCGGGCAGGTCGCGGGCGATCTCGGGCACGTCGCGGACGCCGCGAGCGGCGTCCTCGGCTCCGTGACGGGGGCCCTCGGCGG
>NZ_VRVH01000374.1:0-3689 GCF_008040095.1 Methylobacterium sp. WL6
GCCCGAAGCGTTGGGCGGAGCGGGCTTGTGCACGCCCGGCGGCGCCGACCGCCTGCGCGACGTGCTGCGCGGGATCGGGCGCGGCAACCTCGCGGTCGGGCGGATCTACGAGGGCCACGTCAACGCGCTGGCGCTGGTGCTGCGCTACGGCAGCGATCCGGTGCGCGCGCGCTTCGCGGCCGATGCCCGTGCCGGGCACCTGTTCGGCGTGTGGAACACCGAGCCGGCGGAGCCGGGTGGTCTCGCGCTCGGCACGGAGGCGGATCCGGCGGTGCTGACCGGCGCGAAGTCCTACGCCTCGGGTGCCGGGCACGTCACGCGCCCGCTGGTGACCGCGCGGCTGCCGGACGGGCGCCGCCAGATGCTCGTGGTGCCGCTCGATCCGGAAGCCCGCGCCGAGCTCGCCGACTGGCGCGCCCACGGGATGCGCGCCTCCGCCACCGGCACCGTCGACTTCTCCGGCCTGCGGGTCGAGCCCCTGGACCGCATCGGCGCCCCGGACGACTATTATCGCCAGCCGTTCTTCGCCGCCGGGGCGTGGCGCTTCCTCGCGGTCCAGTGCGGCGGCATCGAAGCGGTGCTGGAGGCGCATCGCGGCCACCTGACCGCGACCGGCCGCGGCGGAGATCCGCACCAGCGCGCCCGCCTCGGGCAGGCGGCCACGGCCGCCGAGACCGCGCGCCTGTTCGTGGAGCATGCCGCCCGGCTGGCGACGACGGAGCCCGTCGAGGGCGACCGGGCGGTCGCCTACGTCGCCCTCGCCCGCGGCGCGGTCGAGCGGGCGGGCCTCGACGCGATCGAGCTGGCCCAGCGCTCGGTCGGCCTCTCCGGCTTCCTCGAAGCCCACCCGCTCGAGCGGCTGGTGCGCGACCTCGCGACCTACCTGCGCCAGCCGGCCCCCGACGGCGCCCTCGTCAGCGCGGCGGCCTACGTCGCCGGGGCCGACGCCCCGGTCCACGCGCTCTGGCACGACCCCGAACCGACCTGACAGCCGCATCGACGCACGACCCCGTCGCGCCGAGCCCTGCGAACCGCCGAGACCCGATGCGCGCCGACGCCTTCCTGCCCCTCCTCGACACCCTGCCCGTCGCCGACCTCTCGGCGATGGCGACGCGCGGCCTCGTCGTGGTCGCCCCCCATCCCGACGACGAGAGCCTCGGCTGCGGCGGCCTGATCGCCGAGGCACGGGCGCGCGGCCTGCCCGTCCGGCTCGTCGTCGTCAGCGACGGCTGCGGCTCGCACCCGAATTCCCGCCTGTACCCGCCCGAGCGGCTGCGCAGCTTGCGCGAGGACGAGACCCGCCGGGCGGTCGGCGAGCTCGGCTTGGCGCCCGAGCACGTCGCCTTCCTGCGCCTGCCCGACGCGCACGTGCCGAGCACCGGCGCGACGGCGCAGGCCGCGGCCGAGGTAATCGCGGACGCCGTGCGCGAGTGCGGGGCCGATGCGGTGTTCGTCACCTGGCGCCACGACCCGCATTGCGATCACACCGCGGCGGCCGACATCGTCGGGCTCGCCCGCCCGCTGATCCCCGGCATCCGCGTCTACGCCTACCCGGTCTGGGGCTGGACCCTGCCGCCGGAGCGCGAGGTCGGGCCGGCGCCAACCGGATTCCGGCTCGACGTCGAGGCGCACCGCCCCGCCAAGCGCCGGGCGGTCGCGGCGCACGCCTCGCAGACGACGCGGCTGATCGCCGACGATCCGGACGGCTTCCGCCTATCGGAGGCGATGGTCGAGCGCCTGTGCGGCCCCTACGAACGCTTCGTGGAGCTGCCGCGATGAGCCGCCGCGCCGACTCGCTGACGCCGGATTACTTCGCCGGGCTCTACGGCGCCGACCCCGATCCCGATCCGTGGGGCTTCACCACCAGCGCCTACGAGGCCGCCAAGTACGCCGCGACGCTCGAAGCCCTGCCGCGCGAGCGCTACGCCTCGGGCCTCGAGATCGGCTGCTCGATCGGCGTCCTCACCCACCGGCTCGCGCCGCGCTGCGCGGCGCTGCTCGGCATCGACGTGGTCGAGACCGCGCTCGCCGCCGCCCGCGCCCGCAACGCCGCGACGCCGTGGGTGCGCTTCGAGGCCTGCGCGATCCCGGATGCCTGGCCGGCGGGCCGGTTCGACCTGATCGTGCTGTCGGAGGTGGCGTACTTCTTCTCGCGCGCGGACGTCGCGCGGATCGCGGCGCGGATCGGGTCGTCGATCCTGCCCGGCGGCGACATCGTGCTGGTGCACTGGCTCGGCGAGACCGACTATCCGCTCTCGGGCGACGCCGCGGCCGAGGCCCTGATCGCGGATGCGCGCTTCGCACGGCCGGTGCATCGGATCCGCGCCGCCGAGTACCGCCTCGACGTGCTGCACGTGGACGGGGTCGCGGCCGAGGTCTCGGCGTGAGCGTCAGCGTCGTCACCCTGAACAAGGGCCGCGGGCACCATCTCGCGCGCCTGCTCGAAGGCCTCGGGCGCGGCGCGCCGCCGGCGGAAGCCGTGATTGTCGAGATGGGCGGCGACGACGGCCCGCTGCCGGATCTCGGCTTCCCGGTGCGGCGCACGCATCTGCGGCGCGACGGCCTGCCCCTCGCCGCGGCCCGCAACGCTGGACGCCGCGCGGCGTCCGGCGACGTCCTGGTCTACCTCGACGTCGATTGCATCCCGTCGGCGACCCTGGTGTCCGGGCTCGCCGCATCCGTCGCCGAGCACGACGGGCTGATCTGCTGCGAGATCCGCTACCTTCCGGGCGCGGCGGTCTCCGACGGCTGGACCGAAGCCGGCCTCGACCGGGTCGGCCACCGTCATCCGGCGCGCTGCTTCCCGGAGGCCGGCGTGATCCCGGCGCCGCAACCGGGCCTGTTCTGGTCGCTCGCCTTCGCGGTGCGGGCCGCCACCTACGACCGCATCGGCGGCTTCGACGAGGGCTTCACGGGCTACGGCGCCGAGGACACCGACCTCGCCTTCCGCGCGGCGCAGGCCGGGGTGCCGGTGCTGTTCGCCGGCGGGATGCACGCCTTCCACCAGCACCACCTGTCCTGCGACCCGCCGCTGCAGCACTTCACCGACATCGTCGCCAACGCCCGGCGCTTCCACCGACGCCACGGGATCTGGCCGATGGACGGCTGGCTCGACGCCTTCGCCGGGCTCGGGCTGGTGGCGGCCGACCGCGCCGGCGGCCTCGCCGTGCTGCGTTCCCCGACCGAGGCCGAGATCGCGGCGGCGCAGGTCCCCGCCGACCGGCCGTTCTGAGCGCGGGCTCAGCGCGCGTCGAGGCCGGCGGCGATCCGCTCGATCGTCGCGGCCAGCCGCGGCACGGCGTCGGGATCGTGCAGGGCGGACATCGCCGCGGGGTCGAGGGCGAGGCCGGCCGCGACGACGCCGGGCCAGGCGGACGCCTCCGGCCAGGACGGGCGCACCACGGCGGCGCCGAGGCGCTCGAGCGCCGCCGCCTTCTCGGTCTGCTCGCCGAAGGCCCGCGGTTCGGGCAGGCAGACGAAGCGGCGTCCCGCAGCCGCCACCGCCGCGACCACGCCGTCGCCGCCGCCCCCGACGACCAGGGCGGCGCGGGCGAGATGCGGGCCGATCTCGGCGACCCATCCGTGCAGGTGCAGGTTCGGGGGCGGATCGGCGACCATGCCCGCGACCGGACCGAGGACGTGCCAGGCGCGATCCGGCACCGCGCGCGCCGCGGCGGCAAGCTCGGTGG
>NZ_VRVH01000375.1:0-3667 GCF_008040095.1 Methylobacterium sp. WL6
AACCCGCGCCCCCTCAAGCCTTCCCCACCGCCGCCAGCGCGAAGCCGTAGATCAGCGCCACCTCTTCGAGCCGGTCGAAGCGGCCGGCGGCGCCGCCGTGGCCGGCCTCCATGTTGGTGCGCAGCAGGACCGGGCCGCCGCCGGTCATGGTCGCGCGCAAGCGCGCCACCCATTTCGCCGGCTCCCAGTAGGTCACGCGCGGATCGGTGAGGCCGCCGAGCGCCAGGATCGCCGGATAGGCCTTGGCCGCGACGTTGTCGTAGGGCGAGTACGACAGGATCGTCCGGAACGCCGCCTCGCTCTCGGCGGGGTTTCCCCATTCCGGCCATTCCGGCGGGGTCAGCGGCAGCTCGGCGTCGAGCATGGTGTTGAGCACGTCGACGAAGGGCACGTCGGCGACGATGCCGGCGAACAGCTCGGGGGCGAGGTTGGCCACCGCCCCCATCAGCATGCCGCCGGCGCTGCCGCCATGCGCGATGATCCGCTTCTCCGACGTGTAGTTCGCGGCGATCAGCGCCCGGGCGCAGGCGACGAAGTCTGAGAAGGTGTTGGGCTTCTTCTCGCGCTTGCCGTCGAGGTACCAGCGCCAGCCCTTCTCGGTGCCGCCGCGGATGTGGGCGATGGCGTAGACGAAGCCGCGGTCGACCAGGCTCAGCAGGTTGGTGCGGAACGCCGCCGGCATCAGCGTGCCGTAGGCGCCGTAGCCGTAGAGCAGCAGCGGCGCCGACCCGTCGAGGACGAGGTCGCGCCGGTGCAGCAGCGAGATCGGGACCTGCTCGCCGTCGGCGGCGGTCGCGAACAGGCGCCGGGTGACGTAATCCTCCGGCGCGTGCCCGCTCGGGATGGTCTGGCGCTTGCGCAGGAGCCGGGCGCGGGTGGCGCAATCGTAGTCCCAGGTCTCCGTCGGCGTCGTCATGGACGAGTAGGCGAACCGGATCGTCGCCGTCTCGAACGCGTAGCCGGGCTGGAGGCCGAGCGAGTAGGCCTCCTCGGCGAACGCCACCGCATGCTCCTCGCGGGTCGCGAGGTCGCGCACGATGATCCGCGGGCGGGCGTTCTCCACCTCGAGGCGGACCAGATGCGCCGCGAGCACGTGCAGGTGGCGGATCATGGTGCCGGCGCGGTGCGGCACGAGGTCGGTCCAGTGCGCCCGGCCCGGGTCGGCCACCGGGGCGGTGACGATCTTGAAGTCCTCGGCGCCGTCGGCGTTGGTGAGGATGTAGAGATCCGTCCCGCGATGCTCGACCGAGTAGATCAGCAGCGGCTCGCGCGGCTGCACCACGCGCAGGCGCCCGTCCGGCGCGGCGCGGTCCAGGAGGTGGACCTCCGAGGTCTCGTGGTCGCTCGCGGTGATGGTGAGGTAGCCGCCCGACTGCGTCGCCCCGATATGGACGAAGAACCCGGAATCGCGCTCGGTGTAGACCGGGAGGTCGTCGGCCTGGTCCGCGCCGAGGCGGTGGTACATCACCCGTGCCGGCCGGTGGTTGGCGTCGACCGCCACGTACCAGAAGCCCATGCCGTCGGCCGACCACACCGCCTCGCCGGAGGTCGCCTCGACCCGGTCCGGCGCGTCGGTCCCGGTGGCGAGGTCGCGTACGCGGATGGTGTGGAGCTCCGAGCCCTTGGTGTCTGCGCCCCAGGCCAGGCGGGCGTGGTCGTCGGAATGGGCGGCCCCGGCGATCTCGAAGAACGCCTGGCCCGCGCCCTCCTCGTCGCCGTCGATCAGAATCTCTTCAGCCCCCGCGTCGTCGACGGAACCGGTCGGCCGGCGACAGATCAGCGGGTGCTGGCCGCCGTCGCGGTGGCGGTTGTAATAGGCGAACGGCCCATCCGGGGTCGGCACGCCGCTGTCGTCCTCGCGGATGCGGCCGCGCATCTCGGCGACCAGGGTCCTGCGCAGCGGCGCCGCGTCGGCGAGCGCAACCTGCGCGTAGTCGTTCTCGGACTTCAAGTAGTCCGCGATGTCCGCGGGCAGGGCTGCCGGGTCCTTGAGGACATCCTGCCAGTTCTCGGCCTTCAACCAGGCGTAGTCATCGGTGATGGTGCGGCCATGGACGACGTAGCTGTGCGGCCGGCGCGGCGCCTTCGGTGCGTCGGATGCGGGCGGGACGTGAGCCGTTTCGAACGCCATCTGAAATTTCCCGTGGAGAATCTTCGAGCCTGCGCATGTGCCGTGCGGCCCGTTCCCGGACAAGACCCGGCGTCCAAACGCTCGCGATCGGATGGTGTTGGCCGGGCGGGGCATCGCGCGGACGGGGTGCCCGGGCCGAGCGCGGCCGCGCCAGGGTTTGACCAGGACGAGGGCTTGGCGAGGACGAGGGCTTGGTGCGGACGAGGGCTTGATGCGGACGAGGACTTGGCGAGGACTTGGCTTGACAGCTTTCGCCGCGAGGCTCTCGGTGGCGGGCGGCGGCGTGGCGTCCGCCGAGGGAGGCGCAATCAGAGGTAGCGAAACTCGCCGCCAGCACTTCGCCCTTGAGTAGGCATCTGTTTCAGCGATGTCGGCAAGCTGAAATATTCTTCCGGATAGTTGACGTTGCGTATCCAAGCTGCCGTCGAGCAACTTGCGGCCGATCTGCAAATATCCTATTGAGATGTCGTGGCGAAAGGGGTCGCCGCATTTCACTCAGCACTTGCGGGCAGGACGACCATTGTTGCGGGAATGCCCGCATCGCACCACGAGACGTCGGGGCCGATGGTCCGCGCCGCTCGGGACGCGTCGACTGCCTCAGCGTCCAGGGGACATCGCCGAACATGAACGACACAGACACCACGGTCGATTACGTGGAACTCGCCGCCGACATCGTGTCGGCTTACGTCAGCAACAATCCGGTCCCCCCGGGCGAGCTGGCGCAGCTGATCGGCCGCGTCCACGCTTCGCTGGTGCAGGTCGCGGGCGGGCAGGTCGAGGCGGCCGCCCCCGCCGGTCCGCTGACGCCGGCCGTGCCGGTGAAGAAGTCCGTCACCGCGGACCACATCATCTGCCTGGAGGACGGCCGGACCTTCAAGTCGCTCAAGCGCCACCTGCGCGCCAAGTACGACATGAGCCCCGAGCAGTACCGCGCCAAGTGGGGCCTGCCGCCGGATTACCCGATGGTCGCACCGAACTACGCCAAGGCCCGCTCAGACCTCGCCAAGGCGATCGGCCTCGGCCAGACCCGCAACGGCAACTACCACGAAGCCGCCTGAGGCGGCCGGAGGCGAAGCCGGGGCGCACCCGGCTTCGCTCGCGCTGCCAGAGGAACGAACCTTGCACTGCCTCAGTCCTGTCCCGTGAGCGGTCTGTTCCGATGAGCGATCCCAAGATCCCCACCGACGACCTCGACAAGGCGAACGACGTCCTGGCGGAGTGGGCCGCCCGGTCCGCGGCCGACAGCGACGGACTGGTCGAGCGGCTCGCCGCGATGGGCTACGACGTTCGCGGCAAGTCCGAGGACGAGATCGCCGAGGTGCTGAAGCATCCGCCGACCCAACCCACGGCGTGAGCTGCGTGACGCTCCACAGCGCGCGGGCCGTCAAGTCTTGATCTAGGACGATTTTCAAGACTCTCCTGTTTCCTTCGCCGTGACGAAGATCGTTCGCGTTGGGAACAAAACATGAACAAAACTCCTCAAGCCCGGACCGCCCGCCCCGTGGCCGTGCCGCGCGCGGAGGCCGCGCTCGGGCG
>NZ_VRVH01000376.1:0-3651 GCF_008040095.1 Methylobacterium sp. WL6
ACCCGTCCCCCCGCCACCGCCCCGCCAACGGGGCCTTGAGCATCCTCGCCGACGTCTACGGAGTGCCCGATGACCCTCGCCCCCTCTACGATCAGCTCTTCGGTTCACCTGCCGGCGCCGGCCACGCGGGCAATGGACCTGTTCGTCGCCCGCTTCACGAACCGGCTGGAGACGCCACCGAACGGCTTCCGGCGCCAACGGCTACCGCGATCAGCGGCACCCGACGCTGAACAGCGCGCTTGGCTCGAGGGTCGCCGCGATGATGTTCGGGCGGCCATGACTCCGACCCCCGGCCCGGAGGTCAACCGCGCTCTGCTGAAGCTCATGGGCGCGCATGCAGCGTTTGGAGCGCCCGAGCGCGAGATGCTGGGCAAGGTCGCGATCTACGCCGAGGCGGTTGCCCACCTGCCGACCTGGGCGATCGACGCGGCGCGGAAAGCGTTCCTGCGTCCGGGTTGGCGGTCGATGTGGAGCGGACACGGTTGCCCGGAAGCGGCTGACCTCGTGGCCGAGTGCCGTTTCATCCTCCTGCCATTCGAGACCGAGCTGACGAAGATCGAAGCCGTGCTTGACGCCGAGATCTACACCGATGGCGCGACCGAGGACGAGCGCCGCGAGGTCCTGGCGCACTTCGGCGACGTGCTCGCGGAAATGCGAGCCGGTGGGGCCGCGATCACGGAGCCGACGGAGGAGGAGATCTCCGCCGAGCGGACGGCCATGGCCCGAGCCAACGAGTGCTTCCGCGCGCGCGACCGGGCTCAGGCCGCGGCGGCCGGTCGGGACAAGCTGATGTGGGGCCGGCTCCCGATCAGCGATGAGCTCGCCCGCAAGATCGGGCTGCGCGCGCCGGCGGAGGTCGAGTAATGGCGGAGGGGGCATCCGCCGAACGAAACAGGCCCGGCGCGCGAGGCGGCGACCGAGCCTGTTCCGTTCATGGCAGGGTGGCGCGCCCGCAGATGGGACAACAGCCATCCGGAGCTATGCCAGTGAGCGATTAAGGAAGCCTTCCAGCGGCCGCATCGCGAAGCACGCCTGGCGACCTCGGGATCACCAGTTCGACGGCACAAGGCCGCACAGAGCCGTTTCCACCATCCAAGGCCCAGCGTTGAAGTATTGAGGCAGAATGTCCGCCCGTCCCGAAGGTCCCGATCCGCCCCTCCCCGTCTGGCTCGGGCACACTCCGAGTTGGACGGGCGGTGACGTCCTGCTCTGGATGAAGCGGTTCTTCTCCACCGACCCGCGCACGCGCAGCGCCAGCGAGGCTCGACCGATTGCCTGGCTGAACGATTACCTCTCCCCGGGCGACCCGGACTGGCCGAAGAAGCGGGACATCCTACTCAGTTGGGCCCGGTGCCGGGCCCGGAATGAAAGCTTTCAAGAGGAAATACGTCGGCACCCAACTACGTGGGGCTCGCCAGCCACAGTCTACCGTCTTCGCGATAATGCCGCCGCTGAGATTGCGAGAGGCATCAACGAAGTAATTGAGAGATCAACAACGTTAAGCGTTTGAAGTCTTTCACCTGACGAAATGGATGATGGCTGTTGCCGATCAACAGTTGGAGGTTTCCATTCAAATGGGACTGCAAAAGGCTCAAGCAGAACCTCTGGTACGTCGGAACGAAAGTTCTCAGGCGAGGTGCCAGCCCGCCTCGACATGTCCAGCGAGGTGCAGGCTGGCCTCTAGGCTCTCGGCTAGGCCAACCGCCACGTCGGCCCGTGACGCACCATGGCTCAGAGCGTCTACCCAGCTTTGCTCGCCACCCGCATCAGCCGACCGACCAAGGGCATGCGTGTACAGGCTGTCCACGTACTGCTGGTCTGTCTGGGCGGTCGGGTGCAGGTTAGCGTACTCGGCCGAGGACAGGAACGTCTGCGCCACGCTGGTGAGCGACCCACCATTGTGCACCAGGTCGGTGAAGCTCTGCAGACCACCGGCGTCCGGAGCACGGTCGAGCAGGCCATAGTACAGGTGCGCAACCGCCGAGGCCGCTGGATCGGCAACGAACACGCCGGCTTGCAGGGCTGGGGCGATCTGCCCCTGGTTTTCCGGGGACAGCGCAAACTCGAACGCTACGTCTGCGCGCGACTCGCCACTCGCCAGGAACGAGACCCAGCTGGCCTCGCCCTGCGCATCGGGGTCCCGGCCCAGCGCCTCGTGGTAGAGGTACTGGACGAAGGCGTCATCGCTGCCTGTAGTGTACGCCCCACCGTACTTGGCGGTGAACTCCTCCGATGCGAGGAAGCTAAGCGACACATCGTGCAGGCTTGCACCGTGAGTGAGGGCATTCGCCCAACCTTCGAGTCCAGGCGCATCGGGTGTACGGCCCAGCAGACCATCGTAAAGCGCATACGCCTCGCCGGCTGGACTGGACACGTCGTGCGTGACCGCCCCGAACAGGCTCTGGTTCGGGGTGTAGTCGAGGGCGAAGGCGAAGCTGTCGCTGGCGCCAAGGTTGCCGGCCGCATCGGTGGCGTTCGCGGTCAGGGCGTAGGCGTGGCTCGTCCCGCCGGCCATGTCGGTGGGCAGGGCGAAGGTGAAGTCGCCCTGGGCATCGACGGCAGCGGTGCCGAGCACGGTCGTGCCGTCGCTGATCGTCACGGCAAGGGCGGCATCGGCGGTGTCGATCGTGCCCGAGACCACGTGACCGTCGACAAGGTTGGTGGCCCCGCTGACGCCGGACACCGCCAAGGTCGGCGCGGCGGTGTCGGCCTGGACCGTGTTGCCGACCGCACTGGCAACATTCTGATGGATGTCCGTGATGGCCAGCGACGATGAGATCGCCCCATCGAAGCCCGTCAGGTTCACGCTGCCGGTGCCGTTGGCTGCGACCTGCACCATCTGCGTGTGCGTGCCGTCGGTGAAGGTCGCGACGGCGGTGGCATCGCTATCGAGGCCAGCCACCGTGAAGGCCAACGCAGCCGCCTCCGCGGCGTTGACCACACCATCGGCTGTTCCAGAGACCGTCAGCGCAGCGTCGTGTCCGACATCCGCCGAGGTGTCGACGATCAGCGTCTGGGCGGCGGTCACGCCGGGATTGCCGGCCACGTCCTGCGTTACCGCCTGGACGGTGTAGGTGCCGTCCGTCAGAGCCGCGGCCAGATCGGCGTTGACCCCGTTCGCTGTGCCGGGCCCGTCAACGCGGAAGGCGTAACGGTAGCCTCCGGTGCCGTCACTCACCAATGGGACGCTGTGCGCCGGCACGGTATGGCCATCGGCAGCGGTGAAGGTGACCACCGCACCACTCTGCCCGTTGAAATTTGCATCCGACGCCATTCCGCCAAGTCGAAAGGCATCGGCAAACTCGGCCGCATTCAGGACCTGAGCGTTGGCTCCTGCATCGGTGATCAGTGGGCGATTGCCATGCGTCGCATCCAGCCCGGTACCCGCCGACAGGGCAAGCGTGAGGCTCGGCGCAGTGTGGTCGAGGGTGGTGGTCGTGCCGGTGGAGCCCCCCGTGATCCCGTTGCCAGCGGCATCGGTAATTCCAGTGCCAGCGGCCTTCAAGTCGAGGTGGAGCGTGCCGTCGCCGGCCGCCTGATTGAGCGTGACCGTGTAGGTCGTTCCCGAGCCCGACACCGAGGCGATCTGCGCTGTTGCGGTGCCGCTGGTGTTGACGGTGAAGTCGTCGGCGGTGACGCCGGTGACGGCTT
>NZ_VRVH01000377.1:0-3645 GCF_008040095.1 Methylobacterium sp. WL6
CACCGCGGGCTCGCCCGCCGGCAGCGGCAGCGGCAACGGCACCACCGGCAGCGGTGCGGCGCCCAGCGGCCGCTGAAGGCCGCGCGGACCCTGATGGAGGCGGAGCGGGCCGGGCGGCCCGGTCCGCCTTTCGCGTTCCCGGTGCCGTCAGCCGCCCTGCAGGCTCTCCGCGAAGTCCTCTGGCACCTCGCCGAAGCTCGCCAGGATCGTCGCGCTTTCCAGCTCGCCGGTCTCGTCGTCGGCCACCACCTTCAGCGCCGCGGTGCCGGGCATCCGCCCGGACATCGCTTCCGCCTTCTTCAGCGCCCCGCTCTCGGTCGGCGCCACCTCGCGGTCGCCGGGCACCAGGCGCTTGCGCTTGACCACGAAGGTCTGGACCACGAACGTCGTCTTCATACCCATTGCGCGTGTCCTTGACCGGTGTGGCGCGAGCCTGGCCCATGATCCTCGGATCGCGAAACCGGGTCGCACGTCTTGTGGGGTCGCATCGTCACACGCGAGACGGCATCCGCCCCGCCTGAAAACGCTCCGACCCGAGGATTGGCACGATTAACGCTAGAGCCTGTCCCGTGATCGATGGATCACGAAACAGGCTCTATCCAGGGTGCGGGATCGCATTGTCTTCACGCGAGCCGGACGCCGCCTCGCTCGAAAATGCTCTCGCGCCGTCGATGCGCCACCCTCGCGTGCCCGCCCCTTCTACACGGAACCGTCGATGATCGAGACGCGCCGCCGTCCGTGCCGGACCCTGTCGCGCGCCGTCCTGTGCGGATGGGCGCTGGCATCTGCGGGCGGGCCGCTGGGCGCCGCGGCGCGCGACCTGCGCATCGGCCTCGCCGCGGAAGCCACGTCGATCGACCCGCATTTCCACAACCTCGGCCCCAACAACGCGTTGCGGCGCCACATCTTCGAGGGCCTGGTCACCACCGACCCCGCGATGACGGTGCTGCCCGCGCTGGCGCTCGCCTGGACGGCCGACGACGCGCATACCTGGACGTTCAGGCTGCGCCCGAACGTCACCTTCTCGGACGGCACGCCGTTCACCGCCAACGACGTGATCTACACCTTCTGCCGCATCCCGCTGGTGGAGAACTCGCCCTCCTCCTTCGCCACCTTCGTCCGGCCGTTCGAGAGCGTCACCGCGCCCGATCCGCTGACCGTGGTGATCAGGACCGCCGAGCCGCTGCCGCTGCTGCCGACCAACATCACCGCGCTCGGCATGCTCAGCGCCAAGGCCTCGGGCGCGTCCGGCCCGGTCACCTTCGCCAAGGGCGGGTGCGCCGGCATGGGCACGCCGCCGAAATCCACCGATTTCGGCAACCCCAAGGTCGCCGTCGGCACCGGCCCCTATGCGCTCAAGGAGTACGTGCGCGGCACCCAGGTCGTGCTGGCCCGGAACCCGACCTACTGGGGCGCGGCGCCCGCCTTCGACACGGTGACGATGAAGCCGATCGTCTCCACCGGCCCGCGGGTGGCGGCGCTGCTCGCCGGCGACGCGGACCTGATCGAGAACCCGGCGATCCAGGACCTGCCGCGGATCGAGGCGGCGGGCTTCACCGTCGCCAAGGGCCTGTCGAACCGCATCATCTACATCCACCTCGACCAGTTCGACGGCCCGGGCTGGAAGACGCCGACGATCCGCGGCACCGACAAGGCTGCGCCGCCGGACAAGAACCCGCTGCTCGACCGGCGCGTGCGCGAGGCTTTGTCCAAGGCGATCGACCGCAAGGCCGTCGTCGAGCGGGTGATGGGCGGGGTGGCGCAGGGCGCAGGCGAGCTGCTGCCGTTCCCGCTGGCCGGCACGACCAAGGACTTCCCCGTCGTCGCCTACGATCCGAAGGCGGCTAAGGACCTCCTGGCCCAGGCCGGCTACCCGAACGGCTTCGAGATCACGCTCGGCACGCCGAACGACCGCTACATCAACGACGAGAAGATCGCGCAGGCGGTGGCCCAAATGTGGAGCCGGATCGGCGTGAAGACGAGCCTCGACGCCGCGACCGCGTCGACCTTCTTCACCCGGCGCAACACCTTCTCGTTCTCGGCCTACCTCGCCGGCTGGGGCGCCGATTCCGGCGAGATGTCGAACTCGCTGAATTCGCTGCTGCTGTGCTTCGATCCCGAATCCGGCCGCGGCTTCACCAACCGCGGCCGCTACTGCAACCGCGAGGTCGACCGCCTCACCATCGAGGCGATGCGCACCTTCGACGAGAATGAGCGCTCCGCCCTGCTGCGCCGGGCCTCCGCGCTCGCCATGGCGGACTACCCGCTGATCCCGCTCCACTTCGAGGTCACCCCCTGGGCCACGGTGAAGGGCCTGCGCTACACGCCGCGGATCGACCAGTACACGCTGGCGATGGACGTCGCGGTGGTGAAGTGAGGGATCGGGATTTCCGGGCGCCGGGCATCCCCTCTCCCCGCACGCGGGGAGAGGGCCGCGACGACCGCGTCGTCGGCGCGGCGAGGCGGCAGCCGACGGTGAGGGGGCTTCGACGGCGGAGCCTCGTCCGTTCGCGTCCCCTCACCATCGCTCCGGCTTCGCCTGCGCCTCCCGGCTGCACGACGGGGTGCAGCCGGGCCTCTCCCCGCGTGCGGGGAGAGGGGACCCGCGCCCCGTTCGGCGGCGTACCTGCATGCTGACCTACCTGATCCAGCGCTTCGGCCAGGCGCTCGTCACCGTCGCGGCGATGGCGACGCTGGTGTTCGTCGGCGTCTACGCCATCGCCGATCCGATCGACATGCTGGCCGCGCCCGACGCGACGCCGGACGAGCGCGCCGCCATCAGTGCCCGGCTCGGGCTCGACCGGTCGCTGCCGGTGCAGTTCGGCACCTTCGCCTGGCGCGCGCTGCACGGGGATCTCGGGCGCTCGTTCGTCTACAACGAGCCCGCCCTGTCGGTGATCCTGCAGCGCCTGCCGGCGACGCTGGAGCTGGCGCTCACCGCCCTGGTGCTCGCGGTCGCGGTCGGCCTGCCGCTCGGGCTCTGGGCCGGCCTCAAGCCGAGCTCGGGCACCGGCCGGACGATCATGACCGGCTCGATCCTGGCGTTCTCGCTGCCGAACTTCTGGCAGGGCCTGATGCTGGTGCTGGTCTTCGCCGTGACGCTCGGCTGGTTTCCGGCCGGCGGCCGCGGGGAGACCGTCAACGTGCTCGGCATCGAGACCGGGCTCCTGACGCTCGACGGCCTGCGCCACCTCGTGCTGCCGGCGGTGAACCTGGCGCTGTTCAAGCTCGCGGTGGTGATCCGGCTGGCGCGCGCCGGCACCCGCGAGGCGATGCTGCAGGACTACGTGCGCTTCGCCCGCGCTAAGGGGCTGTCGCCGGCCCGCATCGTCGGCGTGCACGTCCTGAAGAACATCCTGCTTCCGGTGATCACCGTGATCGGCCTCGAGCTCGGCTCGATGATCGCCTTCGCCGTCGTCACCGAGACGGTGTTCGCCTGGCCCGGCATCGGCAAGCTCCTGATCGACTCGATCAACCGGCTCGATCGCCCGGTCATCGTCGCCTACCTGATGCTGACCGTGTGCCTGTTCGTGGTCATCAACCTGATCGTCGACCTGATCTACGCCGCCCTCGACCCGCGGGTCCGCCTGTCGGAGGCCGCGTGAGCACGGGCGAGACGCTCCCCGCGGCCGGCGGGCCGCCCGC